>DATDOP010000067.1:0-7268 GCA_035293185.1 Dehalococcoidia bacterium
CCCCGAGTATGACTTCAGCGGCCTGCGCGGCGACCAGAAGATCATCGGCTACAACGTGAGCAACGTGGTCAGAGCCAAGATCCGGGACCTGGACAAGGCGGGCGCTGCGATCGACGCGGCGACCGACGCGGGCGGCGACGACGCGGTGGTCCAGGGCATCGCGTTCAGCATCGACGACCCGACGGAGCTGCAGAAGCAGGCGCGCGAACAAGCAGTGGAGAAGGCGAGGGAGCAGGCCGAACAGCTGGCGGACAACGCCGGCGTCAAGCTGGGCAAGTTGCTAGCGATTTCTGAGAGCAGCTACGACCCGTACAAGTTTGATTCCTTCTTTCTGCCGGCGTCCGATGCCGGCTCCGTGACGCAAACGCCGGTGCAAACCGGCGAGCTGACGATCGCGGTGACGGTGAATCTGCTGTATGCGGTCGATTAGGAACACGGAACAAGGAGCACGGAACAAGAGGCAGGGAGTCACGGGGCTCGTTGGTTGCCTGTTCCGCGTTCCTGCCCCGGCGGTTAGAATCCGCCTAATCAACCGTCCGGGGGGCAAGCTCACGTCCGTCCTCAGCGACCACACCATCCGTGAAGAGATCGAAGCGGGCCACCTGGTCATCGACCCGTGGGAAGACCGCTATCTGCAGCCGGCGAGCGTCGACCTGCGGCTGGGCAGGGAGTTCCGCGTCTTCCGCAACTACCGCATGCCGTATATCGACGTCAAAGAGGACAACGTAGACCTGACGGAGCTGACGACGATTACGGAGGAGAAGCCGTTCATTCTGCACCCGGGGGAGTTCGCGCTTGCGGTGACGCTGGAGCGCGTGGAGATCCCGCCGGACCTGGTGGGCAGGCTGGACGGGAAGAGCTCGCTGGGGCGCCTGGGGCTGATCGTCCACTCGACGGCCGGGTTCGTCGACCCGGGGTTCAAGGGCCGTCTGACGTTGGAGCTGAGTAACATCAGCAACCTGCCCGTGACGCTGTACTACAAGATGCCGGTCTCTCAGATCTCGTTCTCGCGCCTGACGACGCCCGCGGACAAGCCGTACGGCGCCGAAGGCTCGAAGTACCAGGGGCAGGACGGTCCGGAGCCCAGCCGCTACTACCTCAACTACCGGAGGGCGTTGCCCTCTCGCCCCCACAGGCGACGCCGCAGCGAGAAGTGAGCCCTCCCTCCGGCCTGATGCGCCAGGCGCTCGACCTCGCCCGCCGGGCACACGGTTCGACCAGCCCCAACCCGTGGGTCGGCGCTGTCGTGATCTCTGAGGGACGCATCGCCGGCGAAGGCTACACGCGGCCGCCGGGCGGGCCGCACGCTGAGATCGTGGCGCTGGAGCAGGCCGGTACGGGCGCGCGCGGCGGCACGATGTACGTGACGCTGGAGCCGTGCAGCCATCACGGCCGCACGCCACCTTGCACCGACGCCCTGATCACGGCCGGCATACGCAGGGTGGTCTTCGCGATCGAGGACCCCGACCCCAGGGTGTCGGGCAGCGGCCGGCGGCAGCTCGAAGCGGCGGGGATCGTGGTGGAAGAAGGGGACGGAGCGGAGGACTCAGCGCGGCTGCTGGAGGCGTACATCAAGCACCGGCGCACGCAGCTGCCGTTCGTGATCGCGAAGTACGCCGCCAGCCTGGACGGGCGCATCGCGGCGGCGAGCGGCGACTCGCGCTGGGTGAGCGGCCCGGCGACGCTGACCTGGACCCACCAGGGCCGGACAAAGCTGGACGCGATCATCATCGGTTCATCGACGGTGGTGCTGGACGACCCGCAGCTGACCGCGCGCCCCGAAGGCGTGCTGGCGGAGCGGCAGCCGCTGCGCGTGGTGCTGGACAGCACGGGTCGCGTTACGCCGGAGGCCAAGGTGTTCTCGCGCGTGGCGAAGACGCTGGTCGCCACGACGGTACGGTCGAGCAGCGAGTGGCGGCGGTCGATCGAAGCGGTGGGGGCGGAGGTGCTGGTGCTGACGGAGGACCGCGACGGCCGCGTGCCGCTGGGCCCGCTGCTGCGCGATCTCGGAGCCAGGGACGTCGTGACGTCGCTGGTGGAGGGCGGCGGCGTGCTGCTGGGCTCGTTTTTCGACCAGCAGCTGATCGACAAGGTGACGGCGGTCATCGCGCCGATGATCATCGGCGCCGGGGATGCGCCGGCAGCGGTGGTGGGGCGCGGCGCGCAAGTTATGGCCCAGGCGACTCGTCTCCTGGATGTGACCGTGGAGCGTCTGGGCGACGACATCCTGGTGACCGGGTACCCCGACTGGCCTCGGTCCTGAGATGTTCCCCCTTGATCCCCCAGTCCCCAGATGCTCCGCGGTCCATAGCTGCTAAGCCTGGCAGGAAGAGCCGAGAACAAAGTTCTGAGAAATGGCGACTTCAACCGACAAAGGCGCGAAATACCAGAGCATCGCCTCAGGGTTTCCGCTGAGCCGAAGCGATACAGATCGAGCACGGAACACCGATCCTAAACATAAGCCGGATCGGACGACGGCCGGCGCCGAGGCGATGTCGGTTACAGACGATGCCACCGAGGGCCTGAGGGCCACGATCAAGGCGTTGCGCAAGCAGCGAAGCCGCAGCCTGCCGAGGGTGATGCCGTTCTTGCTGCTGCCGCTCTTCGGCTTGATGACGGTTGTGACCGCCCATGAGTTGGGCGCCATGGCTGTCGTGTCGCTGCTGGCGCCGATCGCGTTCTACGCCGGTTACGCCGTGCACGCGGGGGGCCGGGGCGAGCGCGTCGCGGTGAAGCGACAGCGGCGCATCGAGGTGGAGGTCAGGCGCCGGCTGGAGGACATCGACCCGACGGATTCGATGTTCTCGTTCAACTTCTTCGAGGCGCGACTGGACCAGGAGGTCAAACGCTGCCGCCGTCACGAGATCCCGCTGTGCGTCCTGACCTTGCACGTTTCATCGGGCAGAGACGGCTGGACGACCGCCACAGCGCGGCTGGTCAGCATCGCCTCACGGCTGCTGCGGGCTGAGGACTCGATCTGCCACATCGGCGGCAGCGGTTACGCGATCAGTCTGCCCCACACTACGCCCGGCGGCGCATCGGTGGTGATCAGCCGCCTTGCGCAGGAGCTGAGCGACGAGTCGCCGCAGTTCGGGCTGGCGTACCTGCCGCCCGGCCGGGAGGCGACCAGCCAGGCGTTGATCGAGCATGCGCTGCGGACGCCGGTCCGCCCAGAGACGGCAGAAGCGGCGGCAGCCAGGGTCGACGACCGTGAGGGTGAAATCGCGGCCTAGCTAGAGCGGTTTGCGCGCGCGAATCGAGAAGAGAAACGGCACACTGCTGTCGTTGCCGGGCAGATGCCAGAAGCCGTCAGCGTCCTTCTGCATCGAGGGCAAGCACTGATACCCGGCGAACGGGAACTCGTGCAGGAATTCGAGCTGCAGGCCCGCGTCCAGGATTGCCGAGACCATCTCGCCGAGGCCGTAAGAGAACTCGTAAGTGCGGTCGTTGGCGAGCTTCGCGGAACGGTCTGCGTAGCTGCCCTCGTCTTCATAGACCTGAGGCCTGTCGGAGGAGAAGTAGGGATAGCGAAGAGAAAGGCCCGCAGCCGGGGCGTCATCCAGCATGTTTCCGGCGGGATGACCGTCCAGGAGGTAGAAGATACCGCCGGGTTTTACGTAGGACGCCGCGATCTGAGCCCAGCGCGAGAAATCGGGGAGCCAGCAGATCACGCCGTACGAGGCGAAGACGACGTCGAAGGTCCCGTCCAGGGCCGCCGGCAGGTTGTAGACGTCTGACTCAACGAAGCGGGCGTCAATTGCCAGCTCCTGGGAGAGGCTGCGGGCGACGCGAATCGCTTCCGGAGAAAAATCGACGCCGGTGACGACTGCGCCTCCGCGAGCCCAGGACAGAGTGTCCATGCCGAAGTGGCACTGCAGATGCAGCAAAGTCTTGCCGCTGACGTCGCCCAGATCCGCGACTTCGATGCGAGTCAGCGTGGACCGCCCCGCCTTGAAGGCCTCGACGTCGTAGAAGCCGGAGCGCACGTGTATGCCTACCAGCTCATCCCAGTGACGGCGGTTCGTGTCTATGTACTCGTTCACGTCGATAATTTTAGGTCCTTTGGCGGAGGCGCGGCGGGCCTAATGGCTCAGGCGGAGCCGCAGGTCTTGCACGTAGAGTTATTCGTGGAGGGAGCTCCCGCCGGGGGCCGTCTTCAACGATGGTTTCGCGTTCCCACAACCCGGCGTGAACTCCTCTCAACAGCTCTCCATCCTATTAACAATCCTCCATTCCATCGCTACGGTGTGACGTTTCATCGTCGAGGGTAGGTCCGACGAGATTGCTTCGCCTCCCGCCGGCGCGCTCTGGCTCGCAATGGTGCCGCGGAAGCCGTCATTGCCCGATGGCCGGATAGACCGATAGACTCGCTGCACCAGACATAGCGGGGGCAGCGCTTGTTCACGGGCATCGTCGAAGAGGTAGGGAGCGTCCGGTCGATTGAGCCGGGGCGGCTGGTGATCAACGCCAAGAAGGTCACGTGGGGCACAAACCTCGGCGACTCAATCGCCGTCAACGGTTGCGACCTCACGGCGGTTTACCTGGACGAAGACGGCTTCTTCACCAACGTGATCGAAGAGACCTATAAGCGCACCAACCTCGGCGACCTCAAGGTTGGCGACCCGGTGAACCTGGAGCGGGCGCTGACGCTGGCGGGGCGTATCGGTGGGCACTTGCTGCGCGGCGTGATCGAGCACACCGGCTCGCTGATCTCGTTCGAGCCGCAGGAGCTTTCCGTGGTGGCGCGATTCAGGGCGCCGCCGGAGATCCTGCGCTACGTGATCGTCAAGGGGCCGATCGCGGTGAACGGCGCTTCGCTGACCGTGATCGACAAGGACGCCGAGAGCTTCTCGGTGGGGCTGATCCCGTTCACTCAGGAGCACACGAACCTGATGAAGCTGAACCCTAACGATAGGGTAAACTTGGAGTCGGATATCATTGCTCGCTACGTCGAGCAGCTGCTGGATGAGCGGTATCTGGAAGGTCACACCCGCCCGGCAGAAAGGCTCTGAGGAATGGCGACGGTGGAAACGGCGAACAGCAAGGCGAAACCGGAGAAGAAGCGCGACAGCGTGATGGCTACGGTTGAGGAAGCGATTCAGGATTTCCGCACCGGCAGGTTCGTGATTATCACCGACGACGAGAGCCGCGAGAACGAGGGCGACCTCGTCATCGCGGCCGAGTTCGCCACCGCAGACGCGATCAACTTCATGGCGAAGTACGCCCGGGGCCTGATCTGCATGCCGATGACCGGCGAACGCCTGGACGAGCTAGGCATCCCGATGCAGGTGAGCTTCCAGGACAACGCCTCGCTGTTCGGTACGGCGTTCACGGTGTCTGTGGAGGCGCGGCAGAACGTGACGACCGGCATTTCGGCGGCGGACCGCGCGGAGACGGTGCGGGTGCTGATCGACGCCAACTCGACGAAGCGCGACCTGGCGATGCCGGGACACCTGTTCCCGTTGCGCGCCCGCGACGGCGGGGTCATGGTCCGCGCCGGTCAAACTGAAGCGACGGTCGACCTGGCGAAACTTTCCGGGATTTACCCGGCGGGCCTGGTCTGCGAGATCATGAACGCCGACGGCACCATGGCGCGCCTGCCGGACCTGAAGAAGTTCGCGCAGAAGCACGGCCTCAAGATCATCAGCGTCGAGCAGATGATCGCCTACCGGCAGCGCCACGAACGGATGGTGGAGCGCGTAACCGAGACGGTGATCCCGACGATCTACGGGCAGTTCAAGGCGATCGCCTATCGCAGCATCGTCGACCCGGACGAACACGTGGCGCTGGTGATGGGCGACGTGGACGACGGCGAGCCGGCGCTGGTGCGCATGCACAGCCAGTGCGTCACCGGCGACGTGTTCCAGAGCATGCGCTGCGACTGCGGCGAACAGCTGGAGAAGGCGATGCAGCTAATCGGCGAGGCGGGCCGCGGCGTCATCGTCTACATGCGGCAGGAAGGGCGCGGCATCGGCTTCCACAACAAGCTGCGCGCCTATGCACTACAGGACGACGGCCTGGACACAGTCGAGGCGAACGAAGCGCTGGGTTTCGAGGCCGACCGCCGCGACTACGGCATCGGCATGCAGATCCTGGTCGACCTGGGCCTGAAGAAGATCAAGTTCCTGACCAACAACCCGCGTAAGCGCGCCGGGCTGGAGGGCTACGGGCTGGAGATGGTGGAGCGTATCCCGATCTTCGTGCAGCCTAACGAGTTCAACGCGCGCTATCTGCAGGTGAAGGCGGAGAAGCTGGGCCATCGCTTCGACGACGACCCGATGGACATCGTGTGAAGGCTGCGGCCTTCGGGAGAAGGAACAGGGAACACGGAACGAGGAACAAGAGGAGAACCGATCATGTTCCTTGTTCCTCGGTCCTTGTTCCGAGGCTGTAGGGCGTGGTCACGACCTTTCGCGAGAACCTGGATGGCTCCGACCTGAGCGTCGCGATCGCTGTGGCGCGCTTCAACACGCTGATTACGGAGCGCCTGCTCGCCGGGGCGCACGAAGGGCTGGCGTCGGTTGGCGTGCGCGAGGACCGGACGGTCGTCGCCTGGGTGCCGGGCACGTTCGAGCTGCCATTCGCGGCGCAGCGCTTCGCGGAGAGCGGGCGCTACGACGCGGTGATCTGCCTGGGCTGCGTGATCAAGGGTGAGACCGACCATAACGAGTACATCAACCACGCCACGGCGCTGGCGCTCGAGGACGTGGGGCGCGAGACGGGAGTGCCGGCGATCTTCGGCGTCGTCACGGTGAACAGCCTGGAGCAGGCGCTGGCTCGCGCCGAAGAGGGCTCGACGAACAAGGGCTACGAATCGGCGATGGCGGCGGTGACCATGGCGCACCTGCGCCGGCGGCTGGCCGAGGGGTAGCGCGCCTCACTCACGTGGTAGCCTGACGGCGTGGTCGTCCTGCTCAAGCTGCTCTACTCCGCCGCGATAACGGCCCTGTTTGTGCTCCTGGCAGCGTTCGGCATACGCACTTTCTGGGGCCCGCCCCAGATGCCGGAGTTCCCTCAGCCCGCCGACGGTGTCTTCCGGCCCGTAGCGCCCGCCCCACCCGGCGTCGGCCCGGACGAGCTAACGCCGGAGCAACTCGCGTTTCAGGAAGAGCAGGAGCGTTACCAGGAGGAATACGACGCTTACCTGGACGACCTGCAGCAGTACCACGCCATCGTGTTTGCGGTCGCGACGGTGATCGGCGTCGTGGCGGTGGCAGGCGGCGTGGCGCTCGCGGCGAGGCTGGACGCCCTGCGGTTGGGCCTCGTGG
>DATDOP010000068.1:0-3265 GCA_035293185.1 Dehalococcoidia bacterium
AGGGAGCTGAAGTACTGCGTCGGCGTACCGTAGGTCACCGCACCTGACGAGATCTGGGTCCACGGTGCCGTCCCCTTTAGCCGGCGAAAGAGTAGCCACCTCGCGCCCGGTGTACTGCCCTGGACAGTCCACGTTCCAAAGAGCGTGCAGTCATTCTCGTAGATAGTGAAGTTGCTGATGCAGATGGGTGACACCGTAGTCGGCGCCTTGAGCGCGGACCCTGTGCTGGCATTCGCCTGCAGGCGATACGAGCGCATCCCAACCGTAAACGGTTCGCTGTAGGAGCCCTTGCCCACCTTCGCTTCAAAGACGCGGTTCGCGGCGTTCGTCCCCACGGTTTCGCCCGCCGCTCTGTACAGGAAGACCTGCGTGTCAGGCGGTCCCGCAACCTCCCACGACACCGTAATCAAGCACGGGTTCTCCTGGTTGACCTCGTCCAGCGTCACGGTGAAGCTGACGATTTCCAACGGGATCGGCGTCGCGGTCGGTGGCAGGGGCGTGTTCGTTGGCGGTACAGCGGTAGGCCTGCCCGGGACCGTGGTCGGCGCGCGCGTGGGCGGCTCCGTGGCAGCGGTGGTTGGCGTAGGCGTCGGCGTGTTCGTGTTCGTCGTTGTCGTCTGCTCGCCGGCCTCGTAGTCGATCTCAAACGTCATGTCGCCGTCGCCCTCGTGCGTTTCCATCTTGCGTTTGCCTTTGACATCGGAGACGAAAACGGCAGCCGACGTGCTCTTGCCGTTCGGGTCGATCACCTCGACGGTGTAGATGCCTTTCTCAGGCAAGGGAATGAAGATCGATGCCGTCCCCGAGCCGGGAGGCGGCGCGCGCTCGGTGCAGGTCGGGTCGCGCCAGGCTTCCTCGAAGTGGTACACGGCGCCGGGGATCTCTGAGGCCGCGTTCTGCTCCGCCGCCACCGGGTCGTCGCCGCCCAGCGTGCCCACCTTGCGGCCTCGGCTGTCCTTGAGCTCCACGCGATTGCCGGCCGGCACAGTGACCATCAACGAGCGCATGTCGTCGCTCGGTTCGAACAGGCGCGCGCTCTTGACCCGGCCCGCATAGGCGTCGAGCGTCGTGCGGTCGGCGTAATAAGGGTCGTTGATCAAAATCGTGTCGTCCTGGAGGGCATACGCGGCAACGTAGTGACCCGGCACCTCGACCACGACGCCTCGCCCCGCCTTCAGCTCAGCGCGAATCTCCTCTTCGCTGCCGGCTCCCCAGCCCTTGAATCGAATGCCTTTCGGTTCCTCAGGCGCCGTCTCAGCCCTCGGCGCCAGCTCCGTGCTGACCGCCTGTCCGCCTTCGCCACCCTGGACCACGGTGGGCGTCCAGCCGTTAATCGCCGTCCAGACCACGTTGCCGAAGACGTAGCCCTGGCTGACCCAGCCACCCGTCGTGAGCTTGGCGCCTTGATTGAACCAGTCATTCAGCGTTGACGGGTTCAGGTCCGTCCCGTCCGGCGTGGACACGACCTGGAAGAGCTCCAGCACCGTCGCGACCGAGGTCATGGCGCAACCGCATTGCTCGATCGTGGTGCCGCAGCCGATGTCCTGGCGCGCGCCGTGGTCGTACTCCTCACGGCCCCACGTGGTGGCGTTCTGCGCGAACAACGGACCCGCCTCACCGGCACCCCTCGTCGCTGCGCCGGCAGCGCGCGTGCGCGCCTCAGCCGTTGCGCCCGCCTGCTGGCTGGGCGAGCACAGGTGTACGCCGTCGTAGCGCTCTTCAGCGCTGACCTCGTCGTCGCCGCGGAAGATGAAGAACAGGATGAGTGCGGCGATGATGACAGCGGCCAGGCCGGCGATGGGTTTGAACATGCTCTGCCCCGCGTAAGGCTTGCTGCTGCTCTACGGACAACCCGGGTCAGGACTGCGGCCCGGGATACCTGGACGAAGGGCCTCTATGACAACACGCGCCTCTGGGGGCGTCAATAGGCGGGACCTTTCTCGAAATGTTCATCTGCTAACTCGTTGAAATATGTCCGCCGCGAAAGTAAAATCGGGCCAATCTGAGTCGCCCGGCCAGTCCAGAGGGGTTCGAGATGCTCGGCGATCTAAGCCGCTCACCCGTCGCCACAGTCGGCGCCTATACGGCGCTACCTTTTGTCCTCGAAACGCCGTCGATCAGCGAAATCTCCCTGCTCAGCGTCATCATCGACCGCCTCGATCTGCTGCAGGACATCGCGGCCCGCTCGGAGGTCGAGATGACCAGCCTGCGGCGTCAGAACAGCGAGCTGCTCGATACGGTCAGTCGCGGCTTCTCGATGCGTCTCGTCGGCTCTACGCCGCCGCCCGAAGTCGCAGTCATGGCTGCGGCGCCACCGAAGCTCTCGCTGCGCCTGCTGGGCCCCTTCGAGGCTCGCGTCGGTGACCTGCCGATCGCGAGCTGGCCGGGACGCAAGGCGCGCCTGCTGCTCGCCTACCTGGCGATGGAGCGCGGCCGCATGGTGCCCAAAGACGTCCTGATCGAGATGTTCTGGCCGGGCGCCCGCGCCGACCGTGGTGCCAACAACCTCAGCATTGCCATCTATCAGATTCGCTCCAGCCTCGCCGCCGCCTCACCGGAAGCAGCGCACGCCATCACCGTCCGTCAGGGCCTCTACGGCGTCGACCCTTCGCGCGTGGAGGTCGACCTCTGGGAGCTGCAGTCCAGCCTGGAGCAGGCCCGCCACGCCCTCCTCGAACAGCGGGACAAAGCGACGATCCAGGCGCTGCTCCACGGAGCGATCTACCTCTGCCGCGGCGAGCTGATGGCCAGCGACCCCTACGAGGACTGGCTCGCGGAGCCGCGGCGCACGCTCAACGCCGCCTGGCACCAGGCGCTGGTCTGGCTAGCCACCGACGCGTCGATCCAGGAGGACTGGCTGGGTGTGCTCGACCACGCGGCCCAGATCCTGCAGCGCGATGCCTGCGACGAGGCCGCGCATCGCCTGCTAATCAGCGCCCACCTGCATTTGGGCAACCGATCGCAGGCTCTGCAGCAGTACCAGGTCTGCGTCGAAACGCTGCGCAACGAGCTCGGCGTTCGCCCGTCGCGCGAAACGCTAAGCCTCGTCGAGCGGCTGAAGGACTAACGGTCGAGTAGCAGCCGCACCTTGTTCTGGTCTTGCTCCGCGGTCCAGCCTTTGGCCCCGTTGATATCGACTTCCCACCAGACGAGGCCGTCGACGCACTGCGGGCCGCCGGAGATGCCGCCTGCCCTGTTTTGACCGCGTCCCTGCACCTGGCCCGCCGTACCCGGCGTGGCGCGGATCAACGCGTCTTGCAGCACG
>DATDOP010000069.1:0-3895 GCA_035293185.1 Dehalococcoidia bacterium
CGGTTAAGGCGCCAGGTTGTGGCCCTGGAGATCGGGGGTTCGAATCCCCTCGCCCACCCCACAAATACTCTCCCCGGCGGCAGCCCCATGAACGAAGAAGCAGCATCCTCAGAAGCCCAGGCATTGCCTGATTCCGTACCAACGCCTGAGCCCAGGCCGGCCACGGCCGGTGCCGGGTTGCCGCCGTGGCTGCCGCTTGCCGCGCTCGCGGTTGTGCCAGCCCTCATCGTGGGCATCCTGGTTTACGCGCTCGCCGGCGGCGACAGCGGTAGCGGCGGCGGTGGCAACGCGGCAGGCATCGTCGACGGCATCGTCGGGCTGAAGAGCAATTCAAACCAGCGTGTCGAATCTTACAAGGGGCGCCTGCATCCTGACTTTCCCGCCGATTTCGATCTCTACGGAGGGTCAAAGGCTGTCGTTTCCTTCGCGGTTGTGAGCGCGGAAGGGACCAGCATGATCTCCTTTCTGACGACATCGGCCTCGATCGACGACGTGTACGAGTACTTCCAGAAGACCCTGGACGAGGATCCCTGGCAACTTGAATTCGGCCAGCTCAATGATGAAGGCGCGGTCGTGCAGTTCTCACGCCCTGATAACGCGGACGTTTCTGGCGCGGTGGTCCTCTATTACTCTGAACTCGATGACGTCACCTCGATTCGGATTCACTACGAAGACGTTTCGGCCGCCCTAACGCCCGGGACGGGAGCCAGCAATTTTCAGGTCGGCCAGAGCCGGCCGCTCCCGCCGGGCTTCCCGAGTGACATTCCGGTGTACGAAGCCGACGCTGGCACTATCGTGCTGGATACGGGATTCCAGCGGGGTCAAGGCGGCCAGGCGTTCGCTGTAACCTTCCTGACCAAGGACTCCCAGGACGACGTAATCAAGTTCTACACCGATGAGTTCGGCGGACGCGGCTGGACGACCACCGACACGTCGCCGGGCGGCACGAGCTTCGCGGTCAGCGTCGACTTTGCCGACAAGGCGCAGACGGTTTCGGGCTCAGTCAGCGCCGACTCCTTTGAGGACGATTCCGCCTACACGAAGGTGGAACTGGTGGTCCAGGTGACGTCCGGGCGTCGAGGCAATTAGGCCGGCCTTACTGTTCATTGACCCAAGGAAATACACTAGAGACGAAGTGGGCTCTTCCCACGTTGACGTCAGGGCGCTCGTAGCTCAGCGGATAGAGCACTGGTCTTCGGAACCAGGTGTCGGGGGTTCGAATCCCTCCGAGCGCGCCACTTCTAGCTTCGTTTCGTACCACGCAGTCCCACATAGTCACTCCTTTCGGTCACACTCGTGAGCCTTTTGACCATCTGGTGTGGAGTCGATCCCGTCATTGCGGTCTTCGGTTCAGAAAGCGAAGAGAATGCGGCGGTAGCTCAGTGGCTTAATCAACGCATCGACGAAGGCATTCTACCGAATGAAATCGCAGTCTTCGTGCGATCAGAAGCGCAGCTCAGCCGCGGCATAGGCGCCGTCGAGGGAGCCGGACTCGTGCACAAAGTCTTGGACCAGCGCGTTGATGTCACCTTCGGGCGTGTCTCGATCAGCCCTATGCACCTGGCGAAGGGCCTGGAGTTTCGCGCAGTAGCCGTTATGGCTTGCGACGACGAGGTCATCCCCCTTGCAAGAACGAATCGAGACTGTCGCCGATGAATCCGATCTACAGGAGGTCTACGACACTGAGCGTCATCTTCTCTACGTAGCGTGCACACGAGCTCGCGATCACCTCCTGGTGACAAGTGGTGACGTGCCATCAGAATTTCTAGCTGACCTCCGGAGCTAGCTCGCACTATTTACACAGCGTGTTGTGTTTGCTGTGTTACGGCGTTTTCGGAGGCGCGTCTGGCAGCCTGACTGTAAATCTAGCTCCCCGTCCCGGTGCCGACGTGCAATCTACCTGCCCGCCGTGAGCCTCCACGAAGCCGCGCACAATTGACAGCCCCAGCCCGGCGCCATCACCAGAGCCGCCGCGCCCCCGTGACTTGTCCGCGCGGTAGAAGCGCTGCCAGACTTGCTCGGCCTGCGCTGTGTCGAAGCCCTCACCGTTGTCTTGCACCGTCAGCGCCAGCCAGCCGTCCTCGCTCGCTATCGAAGCGCGAATCTCACCCCCCGCCGGTGTGTGCTCGATTGCGTTGCGCACCAGGTTGGACACGGCGCGCTCGAAGCGCCCGCCGTCGACCTCGACGTCTGGTAAGCCGTCAGGCGGCGTCTCGAAGCTGAGGCTGATGCCGTTGCGCTCTGCCTGCGGCTGCATGCCGTCCACGACCTCCGCGACGATCTCCTGTAGCGGCAATCGTCGCGTCTCCAGCCTCAGGGCGCCGGCGTCGATTTGGGCCAGGTCGAACAGGTCCCCGATCATGCGGTCCAATCGCTCGATTTCGCGCTGAATCAAGGCGTAATAGCGTTCGCGCCCGGCCTCGCCGTCCACCACGCCCTCCGCCAGCGCTTCTGCCATGGCGCGAACGCTGGCCAAGGGCGTTCGCAGGTCATGCGAGATCGCCGCCGTCAGCTCCACGCGCTGCCTGTCCAGCCGCTCGCGCTCGCGCTCCGACGCGTCCAGTTTCTCCGAGAGCCTTCTCACGTCGCCGGCCAGCCGCGAGACCTCATCCGCCTCGTGCAGCTCCAGATCCGCGACGCTGCGGCCCTCGGCCAGCGCTTGCACAGCACCGGAAATCAGCTGCAGACGCTGCGCCACGGACGAAGCCACGGTCAGGCTGAACGCCGTCATCAGCACCACGCTGAACCCGATGGCCGCGGCCACCACCCAGAGGTCGTGGCCTGTTGAGATGAACATCAGACGCGCGATCAGGAAGACATTGAGCAGGCCCAGCACACCACCGATCAGCGAACCGGCAAAGGCCTTGCTGCGCAGGTCCAGGTGGCGCGAGGCCCAGCCGCTGCTTAGCGCGAGCCAGCCAACGACGCCTGCGGCGCTGCCCGAGATGCCGAGGTAGGCGGCGAGCTTCAGCATCTCGCTGCGCGGCGGCGCCATCGTCACCTGCGCGACCACCAGCGCTGCCGCGATCGCCAGAGCCAGCATCAGCCCGCCGAGGATCAGCGAGCGGCCGCGTCCGCTGCCCGAAAGCTCTCGCGTCGCGCTACGGGTCAAATTTGTACCCCACGCCCCAGACGGTCTTCAGATAGCGCGGCCTCGACGGGTCCTCTTCGATCTTCTCGCGCAGCCGCCGCATGTGCACCGTCACGGTCCCAGCGTCTCCCGCGAAGTCATAGTCCCATACCGCGTCCATCAGTTGCTCGCGGCTGAACACCTGTCCGGCGTGGCGCGCCAAGAAGATCAGCAGGTCAAACTCCCGCGCCGTCAGACGCAGATCGACGCCTTCGCGCTCCACAACGCGCGTGCGCCCGCTCAGCCGCAGCGCTCCGAAACGCACTGTCTCGGCGTCGTTGGCTGGCAGGGACTTCGCCCGGCGCAGCACGGCTTGAACGCGCGCTGCCAGTTCGCGAGGTGAGAAGGGCTTGGTGACATAATCATCTGCGCCTAGCCCCAGGCCGAGCACTTTGTCAGTCTCTTCACCTCGCGCCGTCAGCATGATGATCGGGGTCACGCCGCGCGATCGTACCTGGCGGCAAACCTCCAGCCCATCGACTTCCGGCAGCATCAGGTCCAGCACGATCAGGTCCGGGATGAAGTTGCCCAGCGCGCTCAGTGCCTGGCGGCCATCGCTGGCGACCATCGTCTCGTAGCCCTCGCGGCGTAGGAAGCGCTCCACCACCTCCGCAACAATCGCCTCGTCCTCAACCACCAAGATCCGGTCAACCATCTCAATCAGAGTAACGCGCTCGCCTTACGAATTGCTTACAAACAAGCGCCCGTTCTGCGAATCGTCATCTGTGTAAGCCCTGCGTAAGCTCCCGAACCTAGCGTGGTCGC
>DATDOP010000070.1:0-2246 GCA_035293185.1 Dehalococcoidia bacterium
GAAGTAGGTGGCCGGTGACGAGTAGTCCCAGCTCGAAAGGCGAATTGAGCGGCGTCCCGAGCGGCCGGTCATCTGCGCACAGGTTAGCGCGCGATGGCGTTAGCCAGGGCGTTCTGGCGCATCAGGCGACACCGGCAGCAACGGTGGCGCGGCTGAGAATCTCGTCGATCATGCCGTACTCCCTGGCGCGCTGGGCGTCCATCCAGAAGTTGCGGTCAAAGTCCTGGCGGATGCGCTCCGGGTCCTGCCCGGTGTTGGCGGCGAGAATGCCGCGGATGATCTCGTTGATGCGGATGGTCTCCCGGGCCTCGATCTCGATATCGCTGGCCTGGCCCTGGATGCCGCCGGAGATCAGGACCTGGTGCATGTGGATCGTGGCGTTGGGCATAGCGAAGCGCTTCCCCGGCGCGCCGGAGGACAGCAGGACGGTTGCCATGCTGGCGCAGACGCCGACAGCGAACGTGGCGACGTTGCAGCGGTTGAGCTGCATCGCGTCGTAGATCGCCAGGCCGGCGTGCACCTCGCCACCCGGCGATTGGATGTAGAGCGAGATGTCGCGCTCCGGGTCCTCGCGCTCGAGGTGGAGCAGCTGCGCGATGACGCTGTTCGCCACCTGGCCGTCGATATCGGTGCCGAGGAAGATGATGCGTTCCTTGAGCAGCATCGAGTAGATGTCGTAGGCGCGCTCGCCTCGCGGCGTCGTTTCGATGACCGTCGGGATAAGGTTGTGCCGTGCGTTGTTCATGCGCTGCCTCCTATTCGGCGGGATCGGGCTTGTCCGGATTCAGGGCGATGCGCTGCGGTAGCGCGAACGGCCGCTGCGAGCCCGAAGTCTGCTGCCGCCGCCGGTCCGTCTGCTGACGCTCCACGCGCTCGAGGAAGTCGGCCAGGCGGCGTTCGGAGATCAGCCATTTGCGTCCGAGCTGGAGCCCGGGCAGGCTGCCGTCCTGCAGGTACTTGTAGACGGTGTTCTTGTCGATGCCGAGCTGGTCGGCAACCCACTCAGGGTCTCGGTAGTCTAGTTTAGGCGGCTCGTTACTCATTTATGCCTTTTGAACATAGTTAAGCATAGCTGAGCCTAGATCACCTGAATGCAGCCTGTCAAACAGGCGGAAAAAACGAGGTCCGAAGAAGGGCTATTCGCCGAATAAGGGGCGTTGGGCGTCAGCAGCCTTGCCGCGTGGCTGGAGGCCCAGGTGCTCGTAGGCGCGCGCGGTGGCTTCGCGGCCGCGAGGCGTGCGGTCGAGGAAGCCGAGCTGGATCAAGTAGGGTTCGTAGACGTCCATGATCGTGTCGGCTTCCTCGGAGATGGAGGCCGCGATGGTCTCCACGCCCACGGGGCCGCCGCGGTACTTCTCGATGATCGCGCGCAGGATCTTGTGGTCGACCTCGTCCAGCCCCTGCTCGTCGATGTCGAGGCGGCTGAGCGCTTCCCGCGCCGCATCGCCGGTGATCTTGCCGGCTGCCATGACTTCGGCGTAGTCGCGCACGCGGCGCAGCAGCCGGTTCGCAACGCGAGGCGTCCCGCGCGATCGTCGCGCGATCTCGGTGACACCCTCCTCGTCGATCTCGACGCCGAGCACACCGGCGGAGCGGCGGACGATCTGACTCAGCGCCGCCTCATCGTAGTAGTCGAGGCGGTAGACGGCGCCGAAGCGGTCGCGCAGGGGCGGCGACATCATCGCGTAGCGCGTCGTGGCGCCGACGAGCGTGAAACGTGGCAGGTTGAGGCGGACGTTGCGCGCCCCCGGGCCCTTGCCGATCATCAAGTCCAGCGCGTAGTCCTCCATCGCGGGGTAGAGGATCTCCTCCACGGCGCGTGAGAGGCGGTGCACCTCGTCGATGAACAGGACGTCGCCCGCCTGGAGGTTGGTCAGGATGGCGGCCAGATCGCCGGCGCGCTCGATCGCCGGGCCCGAGGTGATGCGGATCTGCGCGCCCATCTCGTTGGCGAGGACGCTGGCCAGCGTGGTCTTGCCGAGGCCGGGCGGCCCGTAGAGCAGCACGTGGTCCAGCGGCTCGCCGCGCTGCTGCGCCGCCTGGATGGCGATGCGCAGGTTGTCTTTGATCCGGGCCTGACCGATGTACTCCGCCAGCCGTCGCGGCCGCAGCGACGCTTCGAGCGAGACCTCATCGCTGAGGGGCTTGCTGGAGAGGATTCGCTCATCTGTCATAGCGGGTGCCGACATTATAGCGGCGGGGCCGCTGGAACAGGGGGACCAAAGGGAACAGCAGGAACGCTTCGC
>DATDOP010000071.1:0-6011 GCA_035293185.1 Dehalococcoidia bacterium
TCCGTCCAGTCCATGATCCCCTTCATCCGCTCCATCGACCAGTGACGCAGCGCCGAGTTGACCTCGTCCTTCGTCGTCTTCTTGTTCACCAGCGCCACGACTTCCACCACGGACACCGTGGGCGTCGGCACGCGGTAAGCCAGGCCGTCCAGGATGCCCTCGACCTCCGGGATCACCAGGCGCAGCGCCCGCGCAGCGCCCGTGGACGTCGGCACGATGTTCATCGCGCCGCCGCGGGCCTCGCGCAGGTCCTTGGGACCGGCGCGGTCCAGGATCTGCTGCGAGTTGGTATAGGAGTGGATCGTCGTCATCATGCCCTTGCGCAGGCCGAACTCCTCCACCAGCACCTTCACCGGCGGCGCCAGCCCGTTCGTGGTGCAAGAGGCGTTCGAGACCACGTGGTGCCGCGCCGGGTCGTACTTCTCGTCGTTCACGCCCAGGACGATCGTCACGTCTTCGTTGGTAGCCGGGGCGCTGATGATCACCTTCTTCACGCTGTCGTGGCGGTGCGCCGCCGCGGCCTGCGCGTTCGTGAAAAAGCCCGTGGACTCGATCACGATCTCCACGCCGGCGTCGCCCCAGGGGATCTGCGCCGGGTCGCGCTCCGCGAACACCTTGACCAGCTTGCCATCCACCATCAGGCCGCCATCGGCCGGGGCCACCTCGCCGTTGAAGCGGCCGTAGTTGCTGTCGTACTTGAGCAGGTGCGCGTTCGTCGCCGTGTCCACCAGGTCGTTAATCGCCACGACCTCGAGTTCCCCGCCGTGCCTGTCGCGGATCGTCCGGAAGACCTGCCGTCCAATCCTGCCGAATCCGTTGATTCCGACGCGTGTTGCCATGGAGTGCTCCTTTCAACCGACGCCGTAGCAGTCGTTGAGTATTGTAGGAAGCCTGACGCCTCCGTTCCAGACACCCACTGTTCCGAAACGGCGAACATCTCCGTCCGTTACGCCAGCATAGCCGCAATTCTGGATTGCGAGGCCCCAGATTCGCCTGCTATGATCCCTGCGAAGGCGCCTGCGTATGAATGGCTCTACTGTTCTTGTCCTCAATCAGAACTATGAGCCTCTCAACGTGTGTAACATCCGGCGCGCCTTCATCCTCATCGACAAGGGCAAAGCAGAGATCCTCGAACACGCTGAGGGTGTGCTGCGTACCGCCGTCGTCTCCTTCCCCAGGCCGTCGGTCATCCGCCTGATCTACATGATCAAGCGCCCGCGGCCCCAGATGCGCCTCACCCGCCGCGAGGTCTTCGTCCGCGACCGCTACACCTGCCAGTACTGCGGCAAGCAGACGCGGGAGCTGACCATCGATCACGTCGTGCCGCGCCACGCCGGCGGACGCCACACCTGGGAGAACCTCGTCTCGGCCTGCCGTGGCTGCAACCACCGCAAGGCCGGCCACACGCCGCAGGAGGCCCGCATGGACCTGCTCAGCGTCCCCCACCGGCCGCCGGCCTCCTCCTACTACATCTTCTACCACTACCTGGAAAACCAGTCGGACTGGCGCAAGTTCATCCCCGGCTGGGAGCAGTACGAAGGCGTCGCCGCGTCCTAGCGTGGATCGGCCTCCTCTCCTCGGCCCCGCCGGCTCTAGCCCGCGCTACTCACCGGCCGGACGCTGCTTCCGGCGCTGCCGGCGTCTCGCCGCGCAGGATCGCCTGCATCCGCTGATCCAGTAGCTTTGCCACGCGCATCCCGTCGGCCTTGGCGTCCTTGGCGTCGCCCCGCATCACGAACACGGAGCCCAGCACCTTGCCCCGCTGGAACGTGATCACAGTCATGCTCAGCTCGGTGTTGACGCCGAACGTCTCCTCATTCGCCTTCAGCCGCAGGAAGACACCCCAGTTCTCCTTGCCCGCCTTCGCGTCAAACGTATCGAAGCTCAGCAGCGTCCCTAACTCCGTCGTGCCGGAGAAAGACTTGCGCCCCTCTTCCAGGTCGTCGCGCATGTAGCCGGTCGCGCCCTCTTCCGTATCGAACAACGTGACGCCGACGCTCATCGCCACCGGCCCGCCGTTGATTAGGCCCTCGCTGTCAAAATAGGCCACCTCGTACGACGAGACGTACCCAAATTGCTCGACGTCTTTCGCTTCGCCTTCGGGATCGTTGTCGTCCTCAATGAACGCTTCCTTCGTCTCGAGGCCCGACGTCTCGTCGAACACCATGTTTGCGTACGCGTCACCGAACGTGGCGTTGCTGAACACCTCGGCCATCGCCTGCAGCTCCGCATCGCCGACTTGCACGTCCGCCTTCTCTGATTCGCCTCCAGAGCAGGCCGCGGACATCAGTAGAAGTGCTGGGATCAAGAGTAAGAATCTGCGCATAGGGTCTCCTCCGCGCTGAAAGTGCTCAGCTACCGGAGTATCGGCTCAAAACCAATCGGAGTAGAGGGCCTCTTAAGCGATAGACCTGCGCGACGACGCCGCTGTCTCCAGCAACGTCAGCATCTCGGACGCCGGCAGGGATTCGCGCGCCGCCGCCTTCAGGGCGCCCTCGCGATACATGCTCTCTCCCAGCTCAACCGCCGCCGGGAACGCCACCCGCCACAGCTCGATCAGCTTGCTCGCCGAAGCCGAAGGCTGCCGCAGCCAGAAGTCCACGTTCAGCGCCAGCATCACCTCTTCGAGCTGGCTGTCGAACGGTCCCACCACCTCGATCTGCCGCGACCTCAGAAAAGCGCTCGCTTCTAGCAGTCCCAGACTGCCCGCCCACAAATCGCGCGCCGCAAACTGCACCTGGCCCACGTGCGCCATCGCCAGCGCGCCGGTGCACAGCGGACAGGGCTCCATCGTCGTGTACAGCGAGAAGCCGCGCAGGCTGCGCTTCCCAGTGCTCGCCTCCAGCAGCGCGTTCAGCTCCGCGTGCGCCAGCGGCTGCCCGTGCGACGCGGCATCGCCACCGGCCTCTTCATCGCGCCGGTTGCGTCCCGTCGCGACGATCGCGCCCTGCGTATCGACGACCGCCGCGCCGATCGGCACCGAGCCCTCGCGATAGGAAGCCCACGCCTCCTCGATGCTGCTCTGCCACGGTGCCGCGAGCGCCTTCCACGTCAGCCGGGATACGGTAGTCACTTAGGTAGTTTCGACAGCAATCCCGATCGCCGTAGCTCCTGGCTCCCGGCCACGGCAGACATCCTCACTCGTCGCGCGGTCAGGCGCTCGCAACCTGCCTTGGCCCCGCCGGCGGCCGCGCCAGGTAGAGGCAGCCGACGCAGACCAACAGGGAAACCGATAGCAGCAGTAGGCCCACCGTGTACGTCCCAAAGAGGTCCCGGGTGCTGGCGAGCAGGAACGGTCCGCCGGAGAGAAAGACGATTCCCAGCGGCCGGGCTGCGCCGCTGATCGCTCCCACCTGGGCGCGGCCGAAGTAGACCGCCCAGACCAGGCCATGCAGCGGGATGTATGCCCCCACGAAGAACCCCACGAGGGCGCCGTAGGCCAGGCCGGCGTTGCCGATACCATCCGGGATGATCAGGAAGACGGGCATGGCGAAAGCGCCATACAGGGCCAGGATCATCAGCACCACTCTCAGGTGATGGCGGTCCACGACACGGGCCCAAACCAGGCGCGCGCCGATGGACGCAAACCCGTACGCAACCAGCGCGATCGAGGCGGTCTCCAGGCTGAATCCACGTTCCGTGAACATGTTCGTGACCTGTGTGGGCACGCCGTTGCAGGCCAGGGAACCAAAGGCCACGCCGATCATCAACAGCCAGAAGGCCGGCGTGCCCATCGCCTCCTTGCGGGTGAAGCTGACTTCCTGCGCCGGCCGCCCGGAGACCCCCCGCGTTTGTTGGCCACCGTCCGGTAGCAAGCCCACGTCCTCAGGCTGGCGACGCAACAAAACTGTGGGCAAGGTCGATAACATCAGCGCGAGCAAGCCAACGACCAGCCAACCACCCCGCCAGCCGATCTCGTCGTCTAGCGGCGCCAGAAACAGCGGCAGGATCAGCGCCGCCAGCCCGCCGCCCAGAGTAGAGAAGAGCACCGCCGACGCTCGCCTTGCGATGAACCACTTCGGCACGATGGCCACCGTAATCCCGGTCTGGGCGGTCTGCGCCACGCCACCGATAACCCCGAACAGCAGCAGGAACTGCCACTGCTCGTGCACTTGACTGATCAGGATCAGCGACGCCGTGTTCATCAGCCCGCCCACCAGCGTCATGATCCTCACACCGTTCTTATCATCCAGGTAGCGGCTCACCAGCGGTGTAATGACGATGCCGATCCAGCCGCGCATGCTCACCGCGAAGAAAATCTCTGAACGGCTCCAACCCAACTCATCGCGCATCGGTACCGCGAACACGCTCGCCGCCCAGGTCAGCCCGATGCCGAAAAAGGTGGTCAGGAAACCGATACCAACGATTACCCAGCCGTAGAAGAAGGGCAGACGGCCCTGCCAGGGAAGCTCCGCCGTATCTTGCTCGATGGGTATTTCTAGAATCGGATGGCCCCGGTGAGATTCTGTGAAGCCGGAGGCAGCCTGTCAACGCATCCGTTTGCCGGAGAAATGTGCGCCGCGCCGCCTTACAGCAGGATCCGCTTCGGCGAGCCGCCACTGCCGCGCCGGAAGTTGTGGACCAGGTAGCGCCGGTTGTAGCCGTCGGCGATCTCCTCGATGCGGCACCGTTCTCGCTTCGCCAGCGCCTCGTCGACGCGCTTCTGCAGCCGCTCGTACGCCTGCCGCCGCGCCTCCGACGCCGGGAAGATGCCCTCCCCGTCCAGCACCACCCTGATCTGCCGCGCCGAAAGCGCCAGCAGCCACCCCAGCTCGATCTCCGCCCAGCCCTGGTGAAACGACGCGTCGCCGAAGCTCACAGCGAGCCGCGTGTTGCTCGATTCCGGCCCCACCAGCAGCAGGCTCGCCCCGAACGCCGGCCTGCCCAGGTCGCTGGACGGCCGGTAGACCCCGCGCAGCACGTCGTCGCTGTACAGCACGCCGCCCGCGAAGTACTTGCCGATGTGAAACTCGAACGCCTTGTGCTGCTCGTCCGGCTGCAGCGTGCTCCCCAGCCACTCGTGGTGCTGGTCCATCTCTCCCGCGCGCAGCCCCTCCTCCGCCGCGATCAGCTCGCAGGCGGCGCGTACCAGCGCCAGCGTCGAAGCGTAAGACCCGCGCGACACCAGCAGCATCGCGTCCGCCAGCGCCGCGTAAGCCCGCGACCACAGCGCCGAAATCGCCGCCAGCTCCGGCGTGCGGTACTGCGACGACGTCCCCGGGTTCGCGTCTTCGACCAACGCCAGCTGCAGGTCCATCGTCTCGGCGAACAGGTCGACGTCGTTGCCCAGGATGAACCGCGTCTGACGGTATGCGTCCAGCGCCTGCTCGCCCGCGGCCTCCGGCGGCCGCGACGGCAGCACGTACTGGGACGGCGCCCGGATCCGCGAAACGCGCTGCCGGCGCCGGTTCGTCAAGCCACGCTCTCCCAGTCTTCCAGAGAAACACTGACCACGGAGCCGTGCGGGTTGGGAATTCCGAGCTTCAAGCGACCCTTGTGCATCGACAAGTGCTTGCCGCCTGTGCGCGGCCCCTCGAAACCCAGACGCCTAAGACGCCTTACGACTTCTCTGTGGGGGAGCGGTTCCATGCTCTTTGGGTAATCGAGCCCGCCGTGGGATCAATGACAAGCGCCCAACAGAGGGAATGTCATCATCGTGATCCCAGAGCTTCAGGACCAGCCATTCTTCGAGAGTGCTCTTCAGCTCATCCCGGCATTTTTCCAGCGTTGGAGCGTTACCCCAAACGCCAGCAAAACCCGGAATCTCGCCAAAGAAGGTGCCGTCCTCGATCAACTCGTAAGTTGCCTTGCGCATGGCTTTCTCGACGTACTCACTGAACATCGCGCTATCTCCTCTGCGAGAGCATGCTACCACCCGCATACCGCGCCCTCGGACCCAGCTCCGCCTCGATGCGCAGCAGCCGGTTGTACTTCGCCGTGCGCTCGCCGCGCGCCGGGGCGCCGGTCTTGATCTGCCCCGTCCCCAGCCCCACTGCCAGGTCCGCGATCGT
>DATDOP010000072.1:0-7270 GCA_035293185.1 Dehalococcoidia bacterium
AGCTTAGGACCGATAGTGAGAGCATTCGTTACAACGGACATCTTCCGAGCCCCGCAGAGGTCCAGCAGGACTTGAGGTTCTTCAATCAGATTGCAGACTACGTTCGACGGAGGCTCCCTTAGTCATGACCACTGAAGTCAAAATCATCAAACCCCACCAGCGCGACACCTCTACGGCGCAAACGCCCGGCATGCACCGCGCCGAGGGCTGTGGCGCCAGCACCGTCGGCGCCGAGCACCTCTGGGTCGGCCACGTCAGCGTCGACAAAGGCGTGCGCTCCGGTCCCCACCACCACGGCGAGCTCGAGAGCGTGATCTACGTCATCTCCGGCCACGCCCGCTTCCGCTTCGGCGACAACCTGGAGCACACCGTGGAAGCTGAGCCCGGCGACTTCGTCTTCGTCCCGCCCTACCTGGTGCACCAGGAGATCAATGCCAGCGCTGACCTCCCGGTCGACATGGTCGTCGCGCGCAGCTCACAAGAAAACATCGTCGTTAACGTGAACGTCGAGGGGGCCGGCGAATCATGAAGAACCACGATCCTGGACGGCCCTTTAGCGGGGGCTTGGGGGCGTCCCCCATCTTCAATACAAACATCGTCGTTAACGTGAACGTCGAGGGGGCCGGTGAATCATGAAGAACCACGATCCTGGACGGCCCTTTGGCGGGGGCTTGGGGGCGTCCCCCATCTTCAATACAAACATCGTCGTTAACGTGAACGTCGAGGGGGCCGGCGAATCATGAGAGACCGCGCCCCGGACGCCCCTTTAGCGGGGGCTTGGGGGTGTCCCCCATCTTCAATACAAACATCGTCGTTAACGTGAACGTCGAGGGAGCGGACAAGTAATAAAGACCGCGCCCCGGACGCCCCTTCAGCGGGGGCATGGGGGTGTCCCCCATCTTCAATGCGAAAGGGTTAATCATGGCTGTCGAACGCATCAACGACCTCGAAGTGCGCCTGACCACGCCGGTCACCGAAGCAGACGTCGTCCAGCTCAAGATCGGCGATCACGTCCGCATCTCCGGCGTCATCTACACCGCCCGCGACGCCGCCCACAACCGCATGATTCAGACCCTCGAGGCCGGTGATCAGCTGCCGATCGACATCAAGGGCCAGCTGATCTACTACACGGGTCCCACTCCCGCCCGACCGGGACGCGCCAGCGGCGCCTTCGGCCCGACTACGTCGATGCGCATGGACCCCTTCACGCCTCGCCTGCTGCAGGCCGGCCTCAAAGCCTGCATGGGCAAGGGCAACCGCGGCGAAGAAGTGCGCGAGGCCCTCAAGGCGAACACGGCCGTCTACCTCATGGCCGTCGGCGGCGCCGGCGCCATGCTCGCTCAGTTCATTCGCAAGGTGGAGGTCGTCGCCTACGAAGACCTCGGCACGGAGTCGCTCAAGCGCGTCGAGGTCGAAGACTTCCCCGCCATCGTCATGGACGACTGCGAGGGCCGCGATCTGCTAAACGAGGGCCGCAAGCAGTGGCGCGACCTGTCGAAGCTCGGCTCCTACACGCCGAGTGAGAGGATCGTCGTCGCGGGCGGTTGACCCGGCGGGCGCCGCGTCCGGCGCCCGCCTTTCGCCAACACCGGAGCGAAATTTCCTTTCAGCCTTCACAGAACCTCCCCCAGGGCCTATAAAGAAGGGACGCCGGCGCAGTCAGCAAGCCGGACTTAACTTGGAGGTGCCGAAGATGGGGCTGCTCGGTAAGATTTTTGGCGGCGGCGGCAAGAAGACCGTTGTCGTAGCAGAAGTAACATCCCTGGAATGTCCTCACGCAGTGCTCGTGCCGCGCTGGGAAAACGTCCAGGACATGGGCATCGAAGCCAAGGCCACGCGCTGGATGTGTGAGGCCTGCAAGACGATCTTCAACCCTGACGAGGCGAACCGCTTGCGCGCCACGCTCGCCGAGCGCGTCATCCTGGACGTCCCGCCCAGCGGCGAAGGCGGCGCCTCCTAGCGCTCGCTCAGTCTGCCTGCCTTCAGGTTCGTCATCGCCAGGATGCAGGCCGCCACGGTCACAACCGCGGCGCTGAAGAAAAACGTCACCTTTAGTCCGTGCGCATCCGCCAGGATGCCGGCGATCGTCGGCGATAGCGAGCCGATGAAGCCCGCCGCGTAGACCAAAGACGTCACCGTCGAGTGCAGGTGGTCGCCCGCCAGCTCCACCGCCGCCGACGTCAGGATCGACTGCATCGAGAACACGAAGATCCCCAGCGCCAGGATCGCGATCGCCAGCTGCAGCTTGCCGTCCGCCAGCGGGATGACCGCCAGGATCGCCGCGAAGCTCAGCAGCGCCGGCAGGATCACCGTCTTGTGCCCGAAACGGTCCGCCAGCAGCCCCATCACCGGCTGCGAGCCGATCCCCGCGATCTGCCCCATCGCGATGAACCCGCCGACCAGCAACGACGAGTAGCCCAGGTCCTCGCGCAGGTACACCGGCAGGAACGTCGAGGTCACCGCCTGGCCTACCGCGCGCAATCCCGTCACCAGGAACAGCAGCAGCAGCGTCCGGTGGCTCAGCAGCCCCACGAACGACGCGATGTACGTGCGCAGCGTCGCGTGTCCTTCGTGCTCCGAAGCGCCGGTCGTGTCCAGCAGCCGCCACAGCAGGAACGCGCCGACGATCGCCGGGATGAACTCCACCCGCAACGCGTCGCGCCAGAACAGGACCAGCAGCAGCCCCGCGCCCAACACCGGCCCCAGCGCCTCCCCCACGCTGCCGCCGGTCCCGTGCAGCGAAATCGCGAACGAGCGCCGGTCCGCGAAGCGCCGGGACAGCGCGCCCACCGCCGGCGGGTGGAACATCGACGGCCCGAAGCCCATGAACAGCATCGCCAGCAGGAGCACGCCGTACCCCGGCGCAATGCTCATGATCAGCAGCGCCGTCCCCGTCATCGCCAGCGAGAACGCCAGCATCAGCCCCGTCTTCTTCGTGAACCGGTCGCCCAGGTACCCGGCCGACATCGTCGCCATCCAGCCGGTGATCTGCTGCGTCGTGCTCAACGCGCCGACCTGCGTGGCGCTGAGGCCCAAACTGAGCTTGATCTCCGGGATCAACGCGCTCTGCACGCCCGAGGTCAGCGTGTGCTTCAGCGCGTGGCCGATGACAATCGTTGCGGCGAATCGTCCGCGCCCCGCCCGCGCGGTTGCGGCCGCGCCTGTAACAATTGCGGCTTCGGTCATGGTTGCGCGGACTTGCGCTGGACTCGCATGTCGCAGAGGTTAACGCGTACGTAAGGTGTGAGTCCACAAGCCTCAACCCTCGAAGGGTCCGTCCACCACGCCCATCGAGATCAGGCTGGGTTATACTCTTGGTATGAAAACGGCGATCTCACTGCCGGACGATCTCTTCAGCGCCGTTGAACGCCTCGTGCGGCTGTCCAAGCGCCATCGCAGCGAGGTTTACGCCGATGCCCTCCGCGAGTACGTTGCCCACCACGCAGAGGACGAGGTTACTGACTCCCTCAACCGCGTCCTGGAGCAGGTCGACGACTCCCCGGAGGACACTCGCTTCGTTGCCGCGGCGGCGCGCAGGGTCCTCACAGATACAGACTGGTGACCGCGCAGGGCGAGGTCTGGTGGGCTGAGCTCCCTGCGCCATCTGGTTCGGAACCGGGCTTCCGACGACCCGTCGTCATCGTCCAGGGCGATGCGTTCAACAGAAGCAGGCTGCGCACGGTCGTTTGCGTGGTGCTGACCAGCAACCTCCGCTGGGCAAATGCTCCGGGCAACGTCCTGCTCACCGCCGACATAACGCAGTTACCTCGCGACTCGGTGGCGAACGTGTCCCAAATCGTAACCCTGGACCAGGGATCCCTGGTTGAGCAGGCCGGCACGCTCCCACACGCGAGCCTGGCGCTAATCCTGGCAGGCATCGACATCGTCCTCGGCCGCTCCTGATCAGAGAAGCGAGCGCGTGCCTGAGGTCGAGCGGGAATCCACCTCTGAGTAACCGGACGGCCAGGACGCCGGAGTCACAGACGTGATCACAGCCGCTTCGGTCATAAAGGCTTGAATCCATTGTGACGCAACATATCTGGGAGCGTAGCGCGGGGGCGCGCAAGCGTCCACAACCGCGATGACCAAGCGCTAGGGGGTCAATAGAACTTGTGATTTCGGAGCAAGCCGCAGAGCGTGGAGTTAGATAAAAACGTGCCGTTCGCCGTTCGCGGACAAAGTAGGCGCAACGGAGTCTATGCTCGCGGCCGCCGCATGTAGGTTTGAGGATTTCCGTAGGCGCCTGACGCGATTACGTTAACGCTCGTGTGGCGAATGTCCTCATCGAGGGTTCCCATCTTACTCGTCCATTCACCGTCTTCGAGTTGTCGGGCAACGTGATGCGGTGAACCCAAACGCGTACCGTATATTGCGATCTTCTCGTACCCATCCTCACGGGATCCACTAGGGCAAACTTCATAACCCTGACTCTGGAACGCCTCTACGAATCCATCGATTGTCTCGGCGCGGATTACGCCAGGAGGCCAATAGTGATCCTCATCAGGCCACCAATGGGCGTTCGTGATCCCAAAGGCCCAAGCAACGCAGTTGTAGAACCGACTTTTGTTGCTCGTTACTTCGTGGTTGGTCTCATCCAGAAGGGGAAATGCAGGCGAGCGTTTGAGGTATCGAGGCATAGCTAACCCGCAATGTAACCGTGCCTCTCGCCCCATTCCAGCCATGCCCGCTGGACTCGGCGCGAGTTAGCCAAATCGGCCTCTGTGAGTGTTGGCGGATCAATACGGAGCGAACGAGTAATCGCACGGAGCGCTCGATACCACTCACCACCTCTCCGCCTGAGGTCTTCCAGAATGAAAGGTAAAGCATGCTCACGCCAAGCAATTATCTCCAAGTAGTTAGGGTGGGATGCAATCTGAGATGGCGAGGAGAGATAGGCTGTCTCGACATGCCACTGATCGGCCAGCTCAGCAAACTCCTCCTCATCTAGCTCTTCCCGCAATGCACTCGAGGTATCAACGGCAATGTACTGCCCAGGGGCTCGAATCTCCGACGTATCAAAGCCACTCACGATCCTCGGGGCAGGGATTGAGACTACGCGGCCTTCCGCAAGCACAATTCCAGTGCCGTGAGAAACGATAGTCTCTGGCCTGAGGATAACCTCGTTTGTCACTGCAATCCCAACCCCGCCGTTCCTTGGGTCTCGATGATCGACACTCGTTGGCTTTCGTCTGGATTCTCTATCAGGTGAATCTTGTCTTCTAGCCAAGCCAACAGCGCCTTCGCCAATCCCAAGTCCAGCACAACCTCCGCTTCGATTTCCCTCTCCACGATAACAGGTGCTGGCTCCACAACGGGTCGCGCCGTCCTGCTCGTTGTGTCCACGGCGAACGAGCCACGCTCGGGAAGTTTGTTGTGCTCGGAATAGAGAGCCATGAACAGCGACCCGCGCCCAGTTGGACCGCCTACCGCTCCATCAGCATGAATCACGCGGCAGAAGTTGCTTTTTGTGTACTCAATAGCAATGAATTCCGGAAGAGGCGCCGCCTGGCGAACGTCCGCCACGGTACGTTCTCTTCGGCGCTGTGCCCTGTTGCGTCGCTCCTGAGTCAATGCGACTCCCCTTTCGGCGACCTCGACGGGGCTGCGATCATGAGCCTCCAACCACGCCAGTCAGACTATTCTACGTCAACCGCTCGCCCGCGACTCGCGACGCAACGTCGGCAGCGGCGATGCGTCAGAGTCCTCCATATAGTTTATTCGGCGGGGCAGAACCGTCCGGGAGTACTTCTTGAGCAGAAGCGTGTCGACCTCGTTGGCTTTGGCCGATAACCATTCGTTAACACCACCCGCGCTATCATGATCACATGACTGCACCCGCTAAGACCGTCCTCGTCGTCGACGATGAGCCCACCCTCGTCGCCACCCTCAAGTACAACCTGGAGCGCGAAGGCTATCGCGTCGTCTCGGCCGGCGATGGCGAAAAGGCCATCAGCCTCGCCCGCTCCGAACGCCCCGACCTGATGATCCTCGACCTCATGCTGCCCGCCGTCGACGGCCTCGAGGTCTGCCGCATCCTCCGCCGCGAGATGACGCTGCCCATCCTCATGCTCACCGCCCGCGTCGGCGAGGTCGACAAGGTCGTCGGCCTCGAGATCGGCGCCGACGACTACGTCACCAAGCCCTTCAGCAACCGCGAGCTGCTCGCCCGCATCCGCGCCCTCCTGCGCCGCACCACCACGCCGCCGGACGAAGAAGTGCTGGTCAGCGGCGACCTGCGCGTCGATATGAAGCGCCGCGAGGTCACCCGCAACGACCGCACCGTCGAGCTCAAGCCCAAGGAGATGGAGCTGCTCATCTACTTCATGCGCAACAAGGGACGCGCCTTCACGCGCGAGCAGCTCCTGCGCGAGGTCTGGGGTTACGACTTCTACGGCGACTCCCGTACCGTCGACGTCCACGTCAGCTGGCTGCGCCAGAAGATCGAAGAGCATACCGGCAAGCCCGTCCGCATCCTCACCGTCCGAGGCGTTGGTTACCGCTTCGAGGGTTAGTTGAGCGCCAACCGTCTCCGGCTCCTCATCGTCGTATCGCTGCTTGGCGTCGTCATCGCCACGCTCGCCGGCGCCGGCCTCGGCTTCCTCGCCGGCGCCTTCGTGGGCGCCTTGATCGCCGTGCTGCTCGCCGCCTCCTACCTGCTGCGGCCCCTGCAAGCCGTCCGCGACGCCGCCGCCCACATCGCCGCCGGCAACCTCGACGCGCGCATCCGCCCGCGGCCGCCCGGGCCCGCCGGTCAGATGGCCGACGCCCTCAACCTCGTCGCCGAGCGCTTCCAGGCCCAGATGGCCGCCGCCTCCGAAGGTCAGAGTCGGCTCGCCGGTGCCTTGAACAGCAGCATCGACGCCGTCGCCGCGCTCGACGCCGAAGGCCGCGTCCTCTTCGCCAACGTCGCCTTCGAGCGCGTCTTCGGCCGCAACCTCGAGGACGTCGCCGGCAAGCCCTTCGCCTGGGTGCTCGCCGACCCCGACGTCATCGGCGCCATCCGTGACAGCCGTGAGCACGGTCAGCCCAAGATCAGCGTCATCGAGCAGCCCGGCCGCCGCTTCTTCCAGGTCGTCACCACGCCGATCGCCGGCGGCGGCGAATGGGCCGTGCTCATCGTCTTCCACGACCTCACCGACGTGCAGCGCACCGAGCAGATGCGCCGCGATTTCGTCGCCAACGTCTCGCACGAGCTGCGCACGCCCCTCGCCGCGCTCAAGTCCGTCGTCGAGACGCTCGCCGAGGGCGCCCTGCACGACGAGTCCGTGGC
>DATDOP010000073.1:0-3539 GCA_035293185.1 Dehalococcoidia bacterium
ACGCTTGTGCCCACCGGCATTGCAGTTGAGGCGCCACGCGGTTACGACCTGCAGATCAGGCCTCGCAGCGGCCTCGCCCGCCGCGGGGTTGACGTGATCCTGGGCACGCTGGACTCCGACTACCGCGGCGAGGTCTTCGTCTCGATGCGCACCTTCGGGTCGCTGGCCCGGTACCGCATCGAAGACGGGGATCGCATCGCCCAACTTGTCATAAGTAAGTTCGAAGCGTTGCCGCTGCTGCAGGTCGAAGAGCTGTCTGATTCAGAGCGCGGCGAGGGCGGCCACGGCTCCACGGGGCGCTAGCTAGACCGCACGCCCCAGTTGCAGCCCGCCGTAGGCCAGCGCCAGCCCCAGGAAGATGCTCGCGGCGAGATAGGCGATGACCAGCGGCGCCTCGCCGCCCTCCAGCCGGTCCACCGATTCGAACATCAGCGTCGAAAACGTCGTGTAGGCGCCCAGGAAACCCACGGCACCCGCCGTCCGCCACAGGCTGGGCAGGTTGATCCGCTCCTCGGTCAGGCCGATCAGCAACCCGAGCAGCAACGACCCGGTGAGGTTGACGATCAGCGTGCCGAGCACCGTGGGGCGGCCCACAGCGTCGTTGATCGCGCTCTGCAGCCCGTAACGGCTCAGCGCCCCCAGCGCTCCCGCCAGCCCGACGACCAGGATTCGTTCCATGCCTCGCTCCACAAGAATGGCCCCTACGGCCGCAATCCCGTAGAAGCCATCAGCCTTGCGGCGGTTCGCCGTCCGGCGATGGACGGCGCGCGAGCTTCATCACGCGCCGTCAACTTAGCGGACTTGCCGTGATCGGACAAGCTGGACGCCCGTCTCTCACGAGGCGGGCGTCCCAGGTTTCCGACCCCGGACGGGGACTCAGGTGTCGCGCTTGGGTGGCATCAGGTAGAGCAGGTAATAGCTCAGGGCTGCGACGGCAGAGCCCAACAGCGGTCCGACGTAATAAACCCAGGCGTTGTCCCAACGGCCGGGAAGTCCCTCGGCGGCAGACGGCAGGAACAGCGCCGGCCCGAAGGTGCGTGCCGGGTTGATGCCGGTGCCAGTCAGCGGGATTAGGAACAGGTGCACGACGAGCACTGCCAGACCGATGTAAAGCGGCGCGACGTCGCCGCTGCCGGCGCGGGGATTCACGGTGACCGCAAAAATCGTCCAGACCAACACGAAGGTTCCCATCGCCTCCAGGAACATGCCTTTCCAGGAGTCAGTGATGATGTCCTCGTTGAGGAAGTTGCCGCCGGCGCCAGGAATCGCCTTCAGCACGTCATCCAGAATGAACGCCCGCAGGATCAGCACACCTATGCAGGCACCGATTAGCTGCGCGACGATGTACATGACACCCCGCATGACGCTGGTCTGGCCTGTGATCATCATCGCAAACGTAACTGCCGGGTTGATGTGAGCCCCGGAGATGTTGCGAATGCCCGCAACCAGCAGCGCGATCGTGAATCCGAAGGCCATCGCCATGCCTACGACGCCGCCGCCGGCCAATTGCACGGAGACGGCGCCGATGGCAATCATGATGAACAGGGCGGTAGCAACCATCTCTGCGATCGACGCCTTCAGGGCTTCTGTGGAGCTTAGCTCCGCCATACCCATGTTCATCGACTGAGTTGCCATACGCGGCGCCTCCTTGGCGAACTCGGCTCCAAGCTCGGATCGGCCACAATCTAGCACGAACAGTCAAACTGTCAATACCGGTTAGCCAATTACTCCCGGATTGTCCGAGATCAAGTCTGAAACCGAGGTTCAAACAGGCTGGGGCGGTGGCCAGGCTTGCGGGAGCTTTGTCGAGCGGCCAGATTGACATCCCGTCACTGCGGACGTACTTTTCACGCGCCGGGAGACGCTCGCAACGGCGCTAAGCCGGCTGATATAGGAACGTCGGTTGATCTCCCTCGCCAGACACCTTGACAATTAATTAGGTGAGAGTCATTCTCAATTAGACCAGACTCGATCGGCGCCACTCGCACTCAGCAAATGGCGAGCAGGAGAAGCGAAATGACGCCGGACCAGGACGGGTGGCCGAGTCGCCGCTAGCACCACTCAGAGGGCCTCGGGAGACCGGAGCCCGGCAACCAAGCTCAAGAGCCATGCGCCAACAGCAGGAAACAGCGACAGAGGAGAAGGACCGACGTGTCTGAAAGCGAAAACCCAGTAATCCCCTCCCCAACGCCCAAGCGTACTCGGCCCCGGACGAACAAGGACTGGTGGCCGAATCAACTCGACGTCTCGGTTCTGCACGAGCACTCGCCCGTGTCCAACCCGATGGGCGATGACTTCAACTACGCGGCAGAGTTCAAGACCCTGGACCTGGAGGCCCTGAAGCGGGACCTCGTGCAGGTGATGACCACTTCGCAGGACTGGTGGCCGGCCGACTACGGCCACTACGGGCCCTTCTTCATCCGGATGACCTGGCATGCTGCAGGCACGTACCGCATCTCCGACGGCCGGGGCGGTGGCGGCAGCGGCATGCAGCGCTTTGCCCCCCTCAACAGCTGGCCCGACAACGTGAGCCTGGACAAGGCGCGACGGTTGCTCTGGCCGGTCAAGCAGAAGTACGGCCGCAAGATTTCCTGGGCTGACTTGATCGTCTACGCCGGCAACGTTGCGATGGAATCAATGGGATTCAAGACGTTCGGCTTCGGCTTCGGGCGAGAGGACGTCTGGGAGCCGGACGAGGTCCCCTGGGGCACCGAGGACACCTGGCTTGGAGATGAGCGCTACAGCGGCGACAGGCAGCTGGCCAATCCCCTGGGCGCAGTGCAGATGGGTTTGATCTACGTGAACCCCGAGGGGCCTAACGGCAACCCGAGCGCGCTTGCCGCAGCCCGGGACATACGTGAGACGTTCCGCCGCATGGCGATGAACGACGAGGAGACGGTTGCGCTGATCGTCGGCGGCCACACCTTCGGCAAGACCCATGGTGCCGGCCCTGCAACTCATGTCGGCCCCGAACCGGAGGGCGCCCCCCTGGAGGAGCAGGGCCTCGGCTGGAAGAGCAGCTACGGTAGCGGCAAAGGCGGCGACGCGATCACCAGCGGGCTCGAGGGTGCGTGGACCAACGAACCGACGAAGTGGGACAACGGCTTCCTCGACAACCTGTACAAGTACGACTGGGATCTGACGACGAGCCCCGCCGGCGCGAAACAGTGGATCCCCACCAACCCTGAGGCCCAGGGCACCGTGCCGGATGCTCACGATCCGTCGAAGCGGCACACGCCCGTGATGTTGACGACGGACCTCGCGCTGAGGATGGACCCGATCTACGCGGCGATCTCCAAGCGCTTCCACGAGAATCCGGACCAGCTCGCCGACGCGTTCGCCAGGGCGTGGTACAAGCTGTTGCACCGCGACATGGGGCCCGTCACGCGCTACCTCGGCCCGTGGGTTCCGGCGCCGCAGCTGTGGCAGGACCCAGTCCCCGCGGTCGATCACGAGCTGATCGGCGAGCAGGACATCGCCGGCCTCAAGGACAAGGTCCTCGCATCGGGACTGTCCGTCTCCCAGCTGGCCTCCACCGC
>DATDOP010000074.1:0-2808 GCA_035293185.1 Dehalococcoidia bacterium
GCCGACGTCGACCGCTGGCTCGCTCTCGACGAGCGCCGGCGTCAGCTCCAGACCGAGACCGACGCCCTCAACGCCGAAAAGAAGCAAGTCGCCGACCTCGGCAAACACGACCCCGATGCCGCCCGCGCCCGCGGCCAGGAGCTGCGCGAGCAGACCCGCCGCCTCGAGACCGAGGCCGCCACCGTAACCGCTGAGTGGACGGCGATCATGGAGTGGTTCCCCAACTGGATCGACCCGGAAATGCCGCACGGCGCCGGCGAAGAGGACAACGTCGAAGAGTGCGTCTGGCTGCCGGACAGCGGCTACCTCCCGCCCGCGCGCCTCGGCCGTGGCTTCGATTCCGTGCCTTACATGCCCCAGTCGCCCATCCACGCCGCCGGCGACGAGTTCAAGCCCCTGCACTACTCGGAGCTCGGCGAGCGCCTGGGCGGCGTCGATACGCTGCAGGCCGGCAAGGTCAGCGGCTCCCGATTCGCCTACATCCTCGGCGACGTCGCGCTCCTGCAGATCGCCATCCAGCGCATCCTCACCGACAAGCTGATCCGCCGCGGCTACACGCCGATCGTCCCGCCGCTGCTCGTCCGGGAACGCGCCCTCTTCGGCACCTCTCAATTCCCCGAAGGCCGCGACCAGGTCTACGAGATCAAGACCGACAACGTCGAAGAGCCGCTACCGCTCTTCCTCGTCGGCTCCTCAGAGCCCGCCAACTTCAGCTTCTTCATGGACCGCACCCTCGACGAAGCCGACCTGCCGATCAAAGTCTTCGCCTTCACCCCCTGCTTCCGCTCCGAAGCCGGCTCATGGGGCAAGGACGTCAAGGGCATCAAGCGCGTGCACCAGTTCGACAAGCTGGAGATGAACGCCGTCTGCACAGAGGCCCAGGCCCGAGAGGTCTACGCCGAGTTCCGCGCGATCAACGAATGGCTCCTCCAGGAGCTCGAATTGCCCTACCGCATCGTCGACAAGTGCACCGGCGACGCGGGCTACCTGGCCACGCACCGCCAGCGCGACGTCGAGGTCTGGCTCTCCGGCTCCCGCGAGTACATGGAAGTCATGACCGACACCAACACCACCGACTACCAGGCCCGACGCCTCAACATCCGCTACAAGGGCACGGACGGAACGAAGTTCTGCAACACCGTCAACGACACCGGCTGCGCCATGGGCCGCATGCTCATCGCCATCCTCGACAACTACCAGCAAGCAGACGGTTCCGTGCTTGTCCCCAAGGCCTTGATCCCCTTCATGAACAAAGACCGCCTCACGCCCCGCTAGCCAACGCAGTCCCCTCCCCCAGGGAAAGGGCACTCGCCCTGTGTCCCCACGCACCACGGGTCGCCTCACCCACCCGCACCCGCATCGCCTCAACCGCGAAGCTGCGGGATTCATCCTGCAGGGTCCGTCTCAACACGCAGCCTCCCATCGCCCCCCACCCGGCCTCTCCTCCCCCCCGTCAGCGCCAAATCTCGGCAAAACTGCTTGACGCACCGCGTTTCCCGACTAACATAAGCGGCATCGCGCGCTGAGGCGCGCAGCGAACGAAAGGATCGGAGATGAACCGTAGGCGGGTTCTCGCGTGCTTCACAGGCTTCGTACTCTTTTCGCTCGTCGTCTCGGCCTGTGGTGGCGGTGGCGGCGGTAGTGGCAGTGGTGGTAGTGGCGGCAATGTCGACACTGCCGGTGGGGTCGGCAAGCTCTCCGATAACACCTGGGTGGGCAAGCTGGAAGGCTCCGAAGCCTACATCGCGATCATGAAGACTGAACTCAGACACCTCGTGTTCGTCACCGACGGCAAGGCCATCGGTCTCTGGTTCTCCGGCGACGTCGGTGTCGCCGGCGCGGGCTACTTCCAGTTCCAGGATGAGCTGCTGAGAGCGATCGCCGGCCACCCGTCGGGCAAGAACTTTGTCGGCACCGTCACGGTCGCCACGGGGCAGCACCTGGCGTTCACTGCCGTCCCCGCGAAGGATGATGCCGGCCTCTATCGCTCCAAAGACGGCGCCTGGATCGTCCTCGAAGACGGCTCCGTGCGCGGCGCCAAGGTCAGCGCGGACGGCAAAGTCGAAGGACTGGCCACGCGTGGCGGCGTAAAGTGGACTGACGCCAAGGCAGAACCCTAAACTGCTGTCGAAATGAATTCCTGCCAGCCTGGATCGGCACTCCGGTCCCGCCGGCCGGTATACAGCGAAAGGATCACGGATTCATGACAGCTCGGCCGCCCCTCGTATCTGTTTGCGCCACGCTGCTACTCCTGACGATGGCCTGCGGCGGCGGCGGCGGTGGCTCAAGCGGCGGCGGCTCCTCCAACACCTGGGTCGGCAAGGTCGAAGGGACGGACGCCTACGCCGCGATGCTGATCAAGGACACCACCCGATTCGTCTACATCACCGACGGCAAGGACGTTAACTACCTGTTCAAGGGCCAGATCGGCGAGACCGACGTTTCCAACTACTTCACCCTCCGCGACGACCAGAGCCACGTGCTCAACGTTCAGGCCCCTCAGGGCAACACCTTCCGCGGCCTGATCACGGTCAGCGCCGGCCAGCACCTCAGCTTCAGCGTCTCGCCTGCCAAGGGCGAAGGCGGCCTCTACCGCGCCAAGGAGGGCGCCGCCGAGAGCTACTGGATCGTCCTGGAGGACGCCACCTTCCGCGGCGCCAAGGTGTGCACCGATGGCAAGGTGGAGACGCTGACGGTCCGCGGCGGCGTCAAGTGGACCGACCCGACCGCGGAACCGTGATCTAACCCGCCGGTCCACGGAGGCGATTCCTGTGCCCCGCCCGCACTCGAGCCGGTTACGCGACGACA
>DATDOP010000075.1:0-5641 GCA_035293185.1 Dehalococcoidia bacterium
CTCACCGTCAGCGATGGTCAGCTGCGTGTGCTGCTGATCCACCGCAGCGGTGAACCACACCAGGGCTTGTGGGCCCTCCCCGGCGGCTTCCCCAATCCCGGCGAGTCGCTGGCCGACGCCGCGGCGCGCAAGCTGCTCGAAGAGACCGGCGTCTCCGACGTCTACCTCGAGCAGCTCTTCACCTTTGACCGCCTGGACGGCGCGTCGGAGTCTGTCGCCGTCGCCTACTTCGCTCTCGTTGACTCTCGCAGCGTCCGCCTGCGCGAGGAGCCGGTGTGGGAGCCGCGCTGGTTTCTCCTCGGCGGCCTGCCGGAGCTCGCGTTCAACAACCAGGCCGTGATCGAGACGGCGATGGCGCGGCTGCGCAACAAGCTGGAGTACACGAACGTCGCCTACAGCCTGATGCCGCGTGAGTTCACGCTGCGCGACCTCCAGGCCGTGTACGAGTCGATCTACGGCCGCAGCTTCGACAAGCGCAACTTCCGCCGCCGCATGATCTCCCAGGGCCTGATCCGCCCCACGGGCCGCACGTCTACGCGGGGCGCCCACCGCCCGGCAGAGCTCTTTGAGTTCAGCTCCCGCCAGCCGATGACGCTTTAGGCGTCCCTTTCGTCAGGGCGCGATTCATCGCGCCCTGACCCAGCGCGCAGACCCCGGTGAGTCTTTCGCGCCGGAGCGTCGCTCAGGCGACATTCGCTGCTACCGGCGCCTCCTTCTTCATCAGCAGGACGATGCTGGTGACGAGGACCCATATTCCCAGGCCCGTCCAGGGCAAGAAGCCCAGGACGCTTTCGTCGGGGTTATCCGCCAGAATCGAGAGCATGCCGATGACTGCCACGATTCCGAAAATAAGGGAAAGCGCGCCGTGCCAGACCGGGAGGGCGCCGGTGCGGAGCGTTACGATCCCCGCGGAGAGGGCCATGACCGCCATTCCCGCGGGTATGAAGTGGTCGAAGCCTGTGCTCATCGCCATGAGAAGATTGATTGTCTCGTCGGACGCATTCTCGGCGAAGTCACCAAAGGCAAGCGTTGTCCACATGGCGCCACCACCAGCGGCCAGTGCAAGGAAAAGGATTCCACCCGCGAGAACCAGCCGCGACCACAGTTGCACGCCGCCTTCTGCAACGCCGAGCAGGCTCCTTAGAGCGGAGAGGAACGGCAATAGGAAGAGGATGAAGCCGAGGCCGATGATGTAGTCGCCGATAAGGTAATCGTCCCCGCTGTCGACCCAGTAAGCGCGAATCTCGTCGACCGGATCACCGTAGGTGGGCGCCTCGCCCTGATAAGCCGCGCCAATTATGAACAGGACCAACAAGAGAATCCCGCAGATGCCGCCCAGGCGCCAGTATTGATTCAACATCCTTGCCTCCGTGCGCTAGCTGCCAACGACGCGCGGAGTATTGCAGTGTTACAAGATCATTACAAGCCTTAGCGTTTCGGGTGCGCCGCGAAGAAGAGCCAGGCAAGCTCTGTCGCGCTGATCGATTGCGTGGTATGGCCGAAGGCTGGTAGATCGCGGCTCGCTCCCGGCCAGACGTGCCCGCCGCCCTCGATGACGTAGAGCTGCACGTCGGCGTTGTCGCGGCAGCCGATGTAGGATTCGACCACCACGTCCGGCGCGACGCGATCGGTCTTCAGCGTCATGTTGCAGCCGTTGTGCTGTGCCCAGTCGCGCATGTTGTTGCGCGCGCCGAAGCGGAACAGGTCCAGGCGCCCCACGTCCGGCCCGGCCTCGAACGGCACTAGCGGGTCCTCCGTGCCGTGGAAGGCGATGATCGGCATCGGGCCGGCGTCGCGGCAGCGCGCCTCCGCGTACGGCGAGCCCGCTACCGGCGCAATCGCCGCGATGCGGTCGCTGAGCACGCAGCCCGCCAGCGACGTCATGCCGCCGCCGTTGGAGAGCCCCGTGGCGAAGATCCGCCGTTCGTCGATGCACAACGTCGCGCTCAACTCGTCGATCAGCCGGCCGGTGAACGCGAAGTCGTCCACGTAGCCTTGCTCCACCGGTCCGTAGAGGAACCACTCGCGCGGGCTGCTGGTCCCTTCCGGCGTCGCCACGATGAAGCCGTGTTTGTCGGCCGCGGCGGGATACTCGGAGTATTGCTCCTGCTCCAGCGCGCTGGCGCCGAAGCCGTGGTAGTTGAGCACCAGCGCTGCCGGCCTGCCAGGTACGTAGCCTGACGGGACGTAGAGCCGGTAGCTGCGCTGGCTGCCGTCTGATTCGATGCTGCGTATTGAGGACCCGGCCTGGACCGGCGTGCCGCAGCCCGCGCTGCCGCGGACGACGGGCGCTGGCGTCTCTGACGCAACGGCCGTCGCGTCGGGCGTTGACGCGGGCGGTGGGGCAGCCCCCGGCCCCGTCGGCGCAGGCTCCGGCAACTCCCGGCGCTGGGGCGCCTGCTCACAGCCCGTCAGCAGCAGCCCGGCGGCAATGGCGAGCGAGAAGACGAACGCGAATCGCATGGCAGTTCTGTTAGTAAGCACAGCTCTTGCCCATGAAGGGTCGCCTACCAGATTACCGTGGACTGATTGCTGATTGCTGGTTGCTATCTCACGTGCCCCGCGAAGAACGCCCAGGAAAGCTCGGTGGCGTTAATCGAGTGCGTCGTGTGGCCAAGCGGCCCCACGTCCAGGCGAGCGTCCGGCCAGGTGTGCCCGCCGCCCTCGACCACGTAGAGGTGCACGCCGGCGCCGTCCTTGCAGCCGCCGTAGGACTCCAGCACCACGTCTGGCGCGATGCGCTGCGTTTGCAAGGTCAGGTCGCAGCCGTTGTGCCGCGCCCAGTCGAGCATGTTGTCACGCACGGCGCCCGAGGGTAGCCCCAGGCGTCCGCCCGGCCCGCCTTCGAACGGCACCAGCTGGTCGTCGGTGCCGTGGAAGGCGATCACCGGTATCGGCCCCTTGCCGCGGCACTGCGCGTCCGCGTACGGCGAGCCCGCCACCGGCGCAATCGCGGCGATGCGGCCGTTCAGCTTGCAGCCCAGCAGTGATGACATGCCCCCGCCGTTGGAGATACCGGTCGCGTAGACGCGCGACGCGTCGATGCACAGCGTCGCGCTGAGCTGGTCGATCAGCGTCTCGACGAAGGCGAAGTCGTCCACGTAGCCCTGCTCGCGCTCGCCGTAGATGTACCAGCGGCGCGGGTTATTGGTCCCGTCCGGCGTCGCCACGATGAAGCCGTGCTTGTCCGCCGCGGCCGGATACTCGGAGTATCGCTCCTGCTCCAGCGCGCTCGAGCCGAAGCCGTGAAAGTTGAGCACCAGCGCGGATGGCACCGACGGGTTGTAGCTCGCGGGTACGTAGAGACGGTAGCTTCGTTTCACGCCGCTGGACTCGATGCTCTGCACCGACGCGCCAGTCTTGACGGCGGCGCCGCAGCCGCCACCCGCGGCGCCGGTCGATGCCTGCGGTGCGTCCGGGGACGCCGCTGGCGGCGATCCCGCCTCCTGCGCCGTCTGGGTCGCTTCCCGCGCTTCGCGCCGCTCGCGCGCCCGTTCGCAGCCCGTGAGCAGCAGGGAGGCGGTGAGGATGACCAGCAAGACGACGGCGGACCGCATATCAGTTACATCGTCACAAGCGCGTCTGAGGTTTCGATGAGCCGGCAATGAGAATCGCGTGAGAATTCAGATGCAGGCGTCTTCGATAACCCGTTAACAATTCCTTGACATGCCCTGACGTGTGCGTTAGCATTGCCCTACACTTAGTGTCACGGTGACACTAAGTCCCGTACCGGGCCGGCTGCACCAGCACGGGAGGACCCATGACCGCCACTCGAGACGCAATCATCCCGCTGGCCGGCATCGCCTGCGAGACCAATACCGGCATCACCACGCTGCCGCTCTCTTCGGAGCCGTCCTTCGCCTACTGGCAGCAGGACATCCCCAGCGAGTACTGGGACCTCGACGCGAAGCAGCTGATCGAGCGCGTCGCCGAGGCCCGCCGCAAGCTCGGCTCACGCCTCATCGTCCTCGGCCACCACTATCAGCGCGAAGACATCATCCAGTTCGCCGACTTCCGTGGCGACTCCTTCAACCTGGCGCGCTGGGCCGCGCAGCACCCCGGATCCGAGTACATCGTGTTCTGCGGCGTGCACTTCATGGCCGAGGCCGCCGACATCCTCAGTGCGCCGCACCAGACCGTGATGCTGCCCAACATGGCCGCCGGCTGCTCCATGGCCGACATGGCCGACCCCGAAGACGTCTACGCCTGCTGGGACGAGCTGACCGAGGCAGGCGTCGCCGATCAAGTCATCCCCGTGACCTATATGAACTCTGCCGCGTCGCTCAAGGCGTTTTGCGGCAGGCACGGCGGCATCGTCTGCACCTCCAGCAACGCCTCAGCCGTCCTGCGCTGGGCCTTCGAGCGCGGCCGGAAGGTGCTCTTCTTCCCGGACCAGCACCTCGGCCGCAACACCGGCGCGAAGATGGGCATCCCGCTGGACCAGATGACGCTGTGGAACTACAACCGCCCCTTCGGCTCGCTCGGCGGCATGACGCTGGAGCAGCTGGAGCGCTCGCGCGTGCTGCTCTGGCAGGGGCACTGCTCCGTGCATCAGCGCTTCACCATCGACCAGATCGCCGCGGCGCGCGCCAAGTTCCCCGGCATCCACGTCATCGTCCACCCGGAGTGCCGCTACGACGTCGTGCAGGCCGCCGACTCTGACGGCTCGACCGAGTTCATTGCCCGGACGATAACCGAGGCGCCCGCCGGCTCGCAGTTCGTCGTCGGCACCGAGATCAACCTGGTCAGCCGCCTCGCGCACGAGAACCCGGACAAGACCGTCTTCTGCCTCGATCCCGTGGTCTGCCCCTGCAGCACGATGTACCGCATCCACCCGGCCTACCTGGCCTGGACCGTCGAGGAACTGGCCGCGGGCCGCGTCGTCAACCGCGTCGCCGTGGACGAAGACACCGCCCACTACGCCAAGATCGCCCTCGACCGCATGCTGACGGTGGTCTAAGCGTTAACTTCCATCCGCTCGACATGCGCTGACAGCCCCTAACGCCCCGTCCTGCTACATTCTCTGCATGCACATCACCACGCCCCACCGTTTGCTCCCCGCTTCACTCCTCCTCATCGCCACATTCGCCCTCCTCCTCACGATCGCCTGCGGAGGCGAGGGTGGCAACGGCGACCTCCCGGACGGCTGGAAGTCGTTCAGCGCTGGGCCGTTCAAGGGCGGCGTGCAGAAGAGCTGGACCGCCACTTACGCGGACTTCGACGACTTCGACTTCTCAGACCTGCCCGAAGACTTGCCGGACTCGATTCGTCAGAGTCTGGAGAACGCCAAGGCCTCGGGAGAGGTCCAAAAGGTCTTCCTCGTCTTCCTCGACAAGGACGAGGCGTTCGCCACGAACATCAACATCCTCTCCTGCGAAGCCGCCGAGAGCGTCGACCTCATCGATACGACCGAGGACGTGATCAACCTCTACGGCCGCAACTTCGTCAACGCCGAGGCGATCGACAAGGTCGCCTACAACGGCAGCGAGTTCGACCTGCTCCAGCTCTTCCTTGTGCCGCAGTACGATAGCTACCAGGTCTATCTCAAGACCGACGATTGCTACACCGCCGCCACGCTGACCACGCGCTCCGGCGACAAGGCGCAAATCGAGTCGTTGCGCCTCTTCCTGGCACACCTGAA
>DATDOP010000076.1:0-7079 GCA_035293185.1 Dehalococcoidia bacterium
GCTGCGCTGGCAGTGCGTCAGCAGCGACACCAGGTTCGCCATCGTGCCGCTGGCCACGAACAGCGACGCCTCTTTGCCCAGGCGCTCCGCCGCCAGCGACTCCAGGCGCTTGACCGTGGGGTCGTCGCCCAGCGCGTCGTCGCCCAGGGGGGCTGTGACCATCGCCTCCAGCATCGCCGGCGTCGGGTGAGTGACCGTGTCGGAGCGCAGGTCGATGACGCGGGAGGCGGTGCTCAAGATATCGTGCCGCCACGCAGCGTGCGGTAGGGCTCCTCGCCGCGCACCGCCTTGATCTCCTCGCGGCGCTCCTCCCACTGCAACTCGTGCAGCACGGCCAGCAACGTGTTCTCCGGCACGCCTTCGCTCGCCAGGCGGTCGAAGATCGCCTGCCAGACGCCGGATTCGACCAGCGTGCGCACCGTGCGCGGCCACTGGAAGGCGATGATCCGTTCCGGCGATGACAGCTTGGGACGCAGGCGCATCAACTCGCGGAAGCGCTCGTCGGAGCTGCGCACGCGGTCGACCACGCGCACCAGCGGCGGGTCTTCCGCCGTGTGGCGGTTATCGACCAGCAGGCGGCGTTCGAAAAGGAGGAAGATCACGACGAACACCTCAGCCGTGTTCACCACGTTGAGGATCTCACTGAGGTCTACTCCAAGTTCGTCTTCCACGTAACTGGATTGTAAATCAGACGCGCCGCGTCGTGACAGGGCGCAACGGCAGATCGATTAATGCTCGCTGGTGAAGAGGGATCTTTTTACTCGAGCTTTGACAAGCGGAACAGTGCGTCGGCTTCGGCCTCGTAGTCCTGGCCTCCCCGTGCGAAGTACTTGCCGAAGATGATGTCTTGGGGAGTTACGAGTGTCCTCTTTCCGTCCGGACCATCGGTGTAAAGGAACGCCACGTAAGGATTGGTCTGCCTGTCAGATGAGTGGTTTTTCGTGACTTCCAAGATGTAGGTCTGAGCATTCTTGATTAGTCGAAGCGTCTTGACGAGCTCATAACCACCCTCGAAGCCATGTAACTGGAGGTCTTCCTGCATTGGGGTGCCCTCTCTTGGTTGGACTTTATGGAGGCGGCAGGTCACCCGCCCTTCAAGTTAACCTCTCAGCGCCCGGCAGACAGGGCTGCGCAAACCCTTCCGCCTGACGATTCCGTGAGGCCCTGCACTACCCTTCCCTGCTCTTACCTAGTGCACCGACCTCCAAGGGTAGTATCGGCAGACTCGTTCGCGAGCAGTAATACTGCTAGGTCACTTTTCAGCAAACGTAGTAGACGGCTCCTACTAAGGGCGCAACGGCCTATTCGTCCGAGTCGCCCTCACCATCGGCGAACGGCCCGTCCTCTTCGATGCCCAGCAGACGCAGGCGCGCCTGGTCGTACTTCCGCTTCGATCGCGCTTCGCGGTTGAGCACGCCCTTGAGCCGCAGCGGGTCGATGCGCTTCTTGTCCAGGAAGAATTCGTGCAGCGCCGCCAGGTGCCGCTGCCAGGTGTCGTACGCCTCTTTGTAGACCGCGACCTTGTCTTCCGTTTCGGCCATTTGCGCCAAGTATACGCGCGCCGCGATTCTGGAGTAGCCTCAAGTCATGACCTCACGCAGCGTCCTAACCGGCCTGATCGAGCGCCTGGCTGAGCTGCTCGGACCCGATGGCATCGAGCTCAACGCGGACCAGTTGCGCTACTTCGCCGAAGACGCCCTGCGCGGCCGCGGCGGGCCACCGGAGGCCGAAACGCCCCTCGCGGTCGTGCGGCCCGCCACCGGGGACGAGACGGCGCGGGTGCTCGCGCTGGCCAACGCGGCGCGCATCCCGGTCGTGCCCTACGGCGCCGGCACCGGCCTGATGGGCGGCGCGCGCAGCTACCGGCCCGGCCTCGTCCTCGATACCGTCCGCTTGAACGCCATCGACGTGAACGCTCACGATCGCATCGTCTGGGCGGGAGCAGGCGCGATCCTCCAGGACGTGGACGCCGCTTTACGCCGGCACGATCTCTGCCTCGGCCACGACCCCTGGACGTTCCCGGTCGCCACCGTCGGCGGCACGCTGAGCACCAACAGCCTCGGCTACAAGGGCGGCCGCTACGGCGGCATGGCCGACCACGCGATCGCCCTCGAGGTCGCGCTCGCCGATGGCACCTTGATCAAGACCCGCGCCGTGCGCCGGCACTCGGCCGGCCCGAACCTGACGCGTCTGTTCATCGGCGCCGAGGGCACGCTGGGCGTGATCACGGCTGCCGCGTTGCACGGCCACGCGGTCCCTGAGCGCGAAGAGCTGCGCGCCTTCAACTTCGCGGCCTTCGACCAGGGCTTCGCGGCGGTCGACGCCATGGCCAGGCTGGGGCTGCGTCCCTCGCTGCTGGAGTACGGCGAGGAGCACGCTTCGCCGTGGCCCGATCAGGCCTCACGTGACGAAGAACCGCCGCTGCTCTATCTCGGCTTCGAAGGCTTCAGCGAAGAGGTCGATGCGTCCCTCTCGCGCGCCCTGGCGATTGTCGCCTCCCACGGCGGCGTCGAGCTGCCGCGGGAGGCGGCGCAATCGTTCTGGGACAGGCGGCACGTTATCGCTCAGCGCTTCGCGCGCGGCCGCCCCCGCGATCGTGGCATGGGCCGCAACCCGGACGTCGCCTTCGACTACATCCACGTCGCCCTGCCGCCTTCGAGGGTGCTGACGTTTCGCGACCTCTGCCACGCCGAGACCGAGCGCGCGGGCGTCGGCCTGCTGGAGTGCGGCCTCTGGACCGCGCCCGACTTCTTCTCCGCCGTCTTCCTCCTGCCCGATTCGGAAGGCGGCCACAAGCGCCTGACCCAGGTGACCGATGGCCTGCTGCGCTCCTGTCAGCGCCTCGGCGGCTCCATGGAGTACGTACACGGCGCGGGGAAGCGTCTCGCGCACCTGATGCCGGACGAGCACGGCCCGGCGCTGGACGTCCTGCGCCGGATCAAGGCCGCGCTGGACCCTGAAGGCATCCTCAACCCGGACAAGCTCGCCCTCTAGCGCACCACCAGCACCGAAGCCTGCGAGTGGCGCACCAGCTTCTCCGCCGTGCTGCCCAGCAGGTAGTGGCGCTCTCGCGCCGGCTTGCGCGAGCCGACAACGATCAGCCCCGCGCGATGCTGAGCGGCCACGGCGTCCAGAATCGGCCCGGACTGCCCCGTGACCACCTCTGTATCCACGCGGCGGCCTGAAGCGCGCAGCTTCTGCGCCGTCAGGTTCAAACCGGTCCGTGCGTTGTGCAAACGGCGCTCGTCGATGTTCTCGGCGTTCTCGCTGGCCATACGGCGGAACTCCCGCGGCATCCCTTCCGGCAGCACCAGCGGTTCGATCACGAACACGAGGCGCACCGCGATGTCCGCCGCCAGGCTCAGCCGTTCGACAAACTCGACCGCCCGCCGGGCCTGCGGCGAGCCGTCGAAGCCAACCACGACCTCGCGCAGGTCGCTGGCAGACCGGCGCGCCACCAGCACGGGACGGGTCGCGTGCTGCACCACTCCCTGGCTGACGCTGCCCAGCAGGATCAGCTTCAGGTCCGAGTGGCCTTTCGCCCCCAGCACGATCAGGTCGCTGCCGTCCAGCCGCGCCTGGCGCAACACCTCGCTGATCGGGTTGCCCCAGCACGAGATCGCCACGATCTCCGTGTCCACCGGGTCGAGCTCCGTGACGGAACGCTGCGCCTCCTGCTCCGCCTCGATCAACGCCCGGCGCTTGATCGCAGGCGTCACCTTGAGGAGCAGGCGCGCGTCCGGGCGGGCGCCTGAGATAAAAGAATGCGGCGCGACGCTGAGGATCATCAGGCGCTGCGTCGCCGGTAGCACCGCGCGCCTCAGCAGAGGTATGGCGGTGCGGGCGCTCTCGCTGCCGTCAGACGCCCAGAGCACGCGCAAGCCGGAGCCGTTTGGTGTGGCCATATGTACCTAGCCTCCACTGGCAGCATAGCCTAAGGTTAAGGCGAGCCGAGCGGCCCCGGGCACGAAGCTCCCGGTGCGAAACGGCTTTCGCGCACAGCCTGGAGGGACGATCAATGGCCGGTCTCAAAGCTCTGATCCCGCTGGATGGCACCAAGCTCTCCGAGCACGCGTTTGAGTTGCTGCCCCTGCTCAAGACCATGGGCTTCGATTCTGTGCGCCTGGTCAGCGTCTGGGAGAGCGCCTGGGAAGAGACCGAGTCCGGCCGCAAGGAGCAGGACTTCGGCGAAGCGACCGAGAAGGGCCGCAGCTATCTGGAGGCCTACCTCGATCAGCAGGCGGCGGCCGTCCGCGCCGCCGGCTTCGAGCCCGAACCCGTCGTGCGCATCGGCCGCGCCGCGGACGAGGTGGTGGAGGCCTCCAAAGGCGTCGACCTCGTCCTGATCGCGACGCACGGCCGCAGCGGCATCTCGCGCTGGTGGCTGGGCAGCGTCGCCGACAAGGTCGTGCGTGACGTCGAGTGCCCCGTGCTGCTGATCGGCCCGAACGTCCATCAGGACCTCGCGCCGGGCAAGATCACCCGCATCCTTCTGCCGCTGGACGGCTCGGATCAGGCCGAGGAGGCCATCCCGGTCGCCACCTGGATCGCGCGGCTGACGAACAGCGAGATCGAAGCCGTTCGCTGCATGTCGCTCACCCCGGTTGCTTACGACCCCAGCATGTCGATTTACTCCGCGGACCTGATCAATTCGCTGCAAGAAGCGGTCGAGGAGTACCTCGCGGGCGTTCAAGCGAAGCTCGGCAGCAAGGCGACAACGACGATGCTCGTGGGCGGCGCCGGCGAGTTGCTCATCGAGTACCTGGAGGAGCACCCGGCTGGGCTGGTCGTGATGACCTCGCACGGACGCTCCGGCGTCAGGCGCGTGGCGCTCGGCAGCGTCACGGACCGCTTGTTGCACGGACCGGCGCCGGTACTGGTGGTGCGTGCCGGCGGCGGGCTGCTTGCGAAGGCAAAATCCGCGTCCTGACTGCGTCCAGACCAGACGCTCATCTATGCAGGATTCCCGGTTTGGGCGCCCGCCTTCAGACGCGGCCTTCCAGGCCAAAGCTCCCATCTCAAACGCACTCTGGACTTGCCAAATGATTGTGATATTCTTCAACGCGCAACCATAGTTGAGCCGCGCCCCAGACAACTTCTCTAAGGCCGACTACGACTAGGAACTCTCACAGGAGGCTTTAGAGGTGCCCTTCACAGACAAGACATTGGTTTGCGCGGACTGCGGCCAGGAATTCACCTTCAGCGCAGACGACCAGGAGTTTTACTCCACCCGGGGCTTCAGCGACCCCAAGCGCTGCCGTTCCTGCCGCGCTCAGCGCCGCACCGGCCGCGAGGGCGAGGCCGGCGGCGCCGGTGGCGGCGGTGGTGGCGGCGGCGGTTTCATGCGCGCGCCGCGCCCCGAGCGCGAAATGTTCGACGTGGTTTGCAGCAGCTGCGGTCAGCCGACCAAGGTGCCGTTCCAGCCTCGTGGTGATCGTCCGGTGTACTGCCGCGACTGCTTCGAGCGCGTGGGCCGGCCCAGCGGTGGTCCCGGCGGCGGCGGCGGTGGCCGGGGCATGTACAACAGTCGATAACTCGACTACTGACTTATTTCGATTGACGGGCTGCGAGTCCGATGCTATGTTCAGAGCTAATCTGAACAAGCAACGTATTTTGCCGTCGGCCAGAGGCTGCCTGCTATAGCCCGAGAACTCCGAATCAACGATCGCATCAGAGCCAGAGAAGTCCTGCTCATTGACGGGACCGGCGAGCGTCTGGGCGTCATGCCAACGACTCAAGCCCTTGAGCTGGCGAAAGAAGCCGACCTCGACCTCGTAGAAGTCGCGCCGACTGCCGTGCCGCCCGTCTGCCGTCTGCTCGACTACGGCAAGTTCAAGTACGAACAGGCCAAGAAGGAGCGCGAGTCCAAGAAGCTCCAGCACGCCTCCGTCCTGCGCGAGATCCGCATGCGGCCCAAAATCGATACGCATGACCTGCAGATGAAGGCGCGCAACGCTGAGAAGTTCCTCAAGAGCGGCGACAAGGTAAAAGTCACCGTCATGTTCCGTGGCCGCGAGATGGTGCACCCCGAGATCGGGCGCGCTATCCTTGACCGTGTGGCCGAGCAGCTCAAAGAGGTCTCGGTCATCGAGAAGGCGCCGAATATGGAGGGGCGCTTCCTCTCCGCGATTCTGGCGCCGGGACACACGAAACAGCCTTTTTCCAGAGAAACCGAACCCGAGACCGAAACCGCTGCCCCTGAACCGGCAGCCGCTCCCGCCGAGCAAGGAACCGCAAATGCCTAAGCTGAAGACCCACAAGGGCGCTAAGCGGCGCTTTCACATCACGGGCACAGGCAAGGTGATGCACCGCAAGGGCGCCATCAGCCACCTGCGCAACCGCAAGTCGAAGCGCGCCAAGGCCCAGGTCGCCAACCTGCAGATGGCTGCCGCTCCGATGCAGAAGCGCGTGCACCGGCTTTTGCCTTACGGACTTCCCTGATACTCTGAGAACCGTCCCTCCAAGCGGGGTTCAGGGGAGTCCCCCGATTCCAACGCCAGAGGACTGAGGAGCCACCATGAGCCGCGTCAAACGAGGCGTCACCGCGCGCCGCCACCACAAGAAAATCCTCGAGCTGACCAAGGGCCACAAGGGACAGCGTCATCGCCTGTTCCGGCGCGCCAACGAGTCGTTGCTCCACGCCATGGAGTACTCGACGCGCGACCGCTACGACCGCAAAGGTCAGTTCCGCCGCCTCTGGATCATGCGCATCAACGCCGCCATCCGGCCGCACGGTCTCTCCTACAGCCAGTTCATCCACGGCCTGAACAAGGCCGGCGTCACGCTGGACCGCAAAGTCATGGCCGACCTCGCCGTACGAGACGCCGGCGCGTTCGGCACGCTGGCTGCCACCGCCAAGGCCGCGCTGGCCTGACGTTCCCTTCGTAAACACACAAGAGGCCGGGCGTTAAACCCGGCCTCTTGATTTCCCTGACGAGCCTCGATGCTACGGCCTGTGGTAGGTCGATTGCGCCCGGTAGCAATCGAAGTCGCCCTTGTTGTACTGCGCCACCACGTAACCGAACCAGACGAGGTTCCTGCAGCCGGTATCGAAGGCGCTGACCGGCGCCGCACCCGCC
>DATDOP010000077.1:0-3535 GCA_035293185.1 Dehalococcoidia bacterium
GCACCGCTACGCCGGAGCCGAGTGTCTCGCCGGCTGCAGATGCAACTTCAACGCCGGAGGCTACTTCTACGCCCAACCACGGTCAGAGTGTCAGCAAGGCTGTCCATGACGCGATTGCGTCCACCACGCCCGGTCCCGAGCGCGGCCAGGCTGTCAGTGAAGCCGCATGTACCGCCGCCCACGACAGAAGCACGCTGCCGCAAGGCGCCCAGAATGCCCCTGGTCAAGCAGACCAAGAAGCGAAGGACTGCACGCATCCGTCTAACGCTGGCGACGAGGGCGAAGACGAGGGTCAATCGGGGAATGGCAATGGCAACGGGAATACCCCGGGATCGCAGGGGAGCGAAAAATCACAGGGTCACGGGAATAACGGCCACTAGCCTGTAGTTCTTCTCCGGCCGACCTACGGCCGGGACCGCGCGCGAATCAGGGTTCAGCCTCTGCGAGGTGGATACTCCCCCCTCCACCTGGCGTTCTACCCGTCCGAGCCTGCAGGCCTGGACGGGCTGTTTTCTCGGCAACGGACAAGACCCTGGGCCTGATCTCGCGGCGGAGCATGTCTGTGTGTCAAACGCCTGACACTGTGGCCAGAGAGTGTAACCAGACATAAGCGTGAAGCCGGCACGATCGTTTGATAGTGTCAGGCCCCGACGTGGAGGTTCACTCGACGCAGCAGCTGGGCATTCAAAGCAACGATGATCGTCGAGAGGCTCATGAAGACAGCGCCCAGCGCCGGCGTTAGAGTGATGTCGGCGAAGGCGAGAACGCCCGCAGCCAGGGGTATGGCGACCACGTTGTAGCCCGTGGCCCATGCCAGGTTCTGGACCATCTTGCGGAAGGAAGCCCGCGAGAGTTCGGTAATCGCCAGGACTCCCCGAGGATCATTGGAAGCAAGCACGACTCCGGCTGACTCGATAGCAACATCGGTGCCCGCGCCGATGGCGATGCCGACGTCAGCTTGCGCGAGCGCCGGGGCATCGTTGACACCGTCGCCGACCATCGCCACCAGGTGACCCTTTCGCTGAAGCTCGGTCACCGCTTCAGCCTTGTGCTCCGGCAGCACCTCAGCGAAGACCTCATCGATGCCGAGTTCGCCTGCGACTGCGTCCGCGACGTTTCGGGCATCGCCGGTGATCATGGCCACGCGAATGCCTCGCGCGTGAAGCCCGTCAACAGCTTCGCGGGAGACGTTGCGCACGCGGTCCTCGAGGGCGACCGCGCCAGCCAGGACGCCATCAACAACCACGAAGAGCACGGACGCTCCACGGTCGCGCCAGCCGCGCAAGGTTGCGGCGTTGATGGCGCTCTCATTGATACCGAGGTCGGCGAGCAATCGAGGCCCGCCGACTTTCACCGTTCGCCCATCCACCTGCGCTCGAATGCCCCCGGGAATCGTCTGAAAGTCGCTGGCCGTCGGTAACGTCCCCAGCGCCTGAGCAGCGTTGACGATTGCGCGCGCCAGAGGATGCTCCGAGTCAGACTCCGCCGAAGCGGCCAGTCTAAGCATGGCGTCGTCGGCCTCGTAGCGTGACCAGGCTCCCCTGACGACATGGCGCCCCTCTGTCAACGTTCCGGTCTTGTCGAACAAAACCACGTCGATGTTGCGCATTCGCTCCAGTGCCAGACGGTTCTTCACCAGGATGCCGTTGTGCGCAGAGATCTCGGTTGAGATTGCGATTACCAGCGGAATCGCCAGCCCGAGAGCGTGCGGACAGGCGATCACTAGGACGGTGACGGTGCGGGTAATTGCTGCATCCAGGTCGCCAAGGATCGTCCAAACAGCAAACGTCGCGATGCCCGACGCGACGGAAATGTAGAAGAGGGCAGCAGCAGCCCGGTCGGCGAGGGCCTGAGCGCGGGAGCCGGAAGCCTGTGCTTCAGCCACCATGCGCTGGATACCCGCTAGCGCGGTCTCCTCACCCACTGCGCCGACGCGGACGCGGACCGAGGCGCCTAGGGCCACGGTGCCGGCCGCCACGCGCTCGCCAAGCCCCCGACCTACCGGCCGCGATTCGCCGGTGATCATCGATTCGTCGAACTCGGCCTGACCGTCGCTGATCGTGCCGTCGGCGGGCACGCGTCCGCCGGGCCGGACCAGCACGATGTCGCCTACAACCAGTTCAGCAACTGAGACACGCTCCGTCCCGCTCTCCGTAATGCGTTCTGCGTCATCAGGGAGAAGCTCGGCGAGCGCCGTAAGCGCGCCCCTCGTGCGGCCGATTGCTGCCATCTCCTGCCAATGGCCCAAGAGCATCACGGTCACCAGCGCCGAAAGCTCCCACCAGAACTCCAGGTCCAGCAGACCCACAGTGGTCGCCAGGCTGGCGCCGAACGCGACCGAGATGGCGAGCGAAATCAACAGCATCATCCCGGGTTGACGGTCCCTGATCTCGCGCCAGCCGCCGATCAGGAAGACGTGACCGCCGTAGAGGAAGATGCAAGTCCCTAGGAGCGGAGAGACGGCGGCGTTGCCGGGAATTGCCGACAGGGAGTAGCCAAACCACTCCTGAATCATCTCGCTGAACAAGACGACCGGTATGGTCAGGACAAACGAAAGCCAGAAGCGCTGGCGGAATATCTCTGGGTCGTGACCCTCGTGCTTGTCGTGAGCGGGGTGGCCGCTGGGCCCCATCGCGGTGCCGTGTCCCGACGGGTCACCCGGTGTGCGAGCGTGGCCGTCATGGCCGCCGCCGCTCGTTGCGTCTGGTGGGTGCTGACTCACGTGGGCTACTGTGCTGAGGCCCTGGCCGAATTGCTCACACGCCAATTGTGGCACGGAAGAGAGAGCGAGTTCGATGAACGCCCCTGATCACTTTCCCTAATCGTGTAACCACACATAGCGCCTGGGCGAGTGAATCGCCGCCAGGCGCTCAGATGAGTCACGTTGTCACGCGATAACAAATAGTGTCGCCGAGCCGTCAGGCCCGATCAGCTGAGCGGCCGCGGCGTGGACTGACGCGCCTCGCGCAGTTCTTGCATCGCCGCGACGAAGCTTTGCCTGACACTGCGCCGGTTCGCCTGCGGGTCCCGAAGTAACTCTGCCAGCGTGCTGTGCAGCTGGTCGGAAAGGGCAATCCTCTCCCGGCTCAACTCGTCGTCGAGCCAGACGCATGAAGCAGCTGACGATCAGTAGCGCTACTTCGTCGTACACGTATAATGGCGGCGGCGTGAGGATGAGCAGCACGGTGGGTGGCAACACGACGAGCTACGTTTGGGACGTCGCGGCCGGGCTGCCGGTCATCCTGCAAGACGGAGCGAACACCTACGTGTACGGTCTCGGCCTGATCTCGACGTACGACGGGACCGACTTGACCTACCGGCTGACCGACGGCGTCGGCTCCACGGTGAACCTCTGCGACAGCAGTGGCAATGTCCTCGTCACCTACGCCTACGACGCCTTCGGGGCGATACGCTCGCAGACAGGGACGAGCAGCAACTACTGGAAGTTCACCGGCGAGCAGCGCGACAGCGAGTCAGGCTTCGATTACCTGCGGGCCAGATACTACGACCCGGAGGTCGGGCGATTCATCGGGCA
>DATDOP010000078.1:0-2321 GCA_035293185.1 Dehalococcoidia bacterium
GCAGCTGGCGTCTCAGCAGCTCGCGCCACATGATCACGCCCTTGTCCGATTCGCCCAGCACTTCCTTGCTGCGGTCGACGATCTCTCCCTGCGCCGCCCACGCCGCGATATCCTGGCCGCCGTTGTTGTCCAGCTCCGCCCAGATCGGCTTCCGTTCGCTGTCGATCGACGGCGGGATGACGTAGAACGGCACGGTGTCCTGCCGCGCGTTCTCGCCCTCCGGCAGCGCGTAGGTGTTGTAGGTGATGTGCAGCGTGTGCGTGTCGTCCATCGGCACGCGGTACATGAACAACGTCTGGAAGCTGTTCATGTTCGGGAAGATCGAAGGGCGTGCCTGGCGCCGCACGCCGTCGGCCGTGACGACGTTCATGACCCCCTGCTCGTAAACCTCGAAGTCGTATCGCGCCGACACTCGGTCCCGAAAATCCCTGCCGCGATACGTCGGGCCCAGGACCACCCGGCGGCGCTTCAGGTCCGGCCGTCCCAGCCGCTCGAGCACGTAGTTGGAGAAGTAGGCGTGCAGCCAGCCGGCGTGCCCGGGATCGAGGTCGTTCTCCTGCATCTGCAGCCAGTTGCAGTTCACCACCTGCACGCCGATGTCTCGCAGCACGTTGTCTTCGACGAAGAGGTCCCAGCGCGGCAGCAACGGCGCCGGCTCCGGCCCCAGGTAGGCGAAGATCAACCCGCGCAGCTCCTGCACCGGGTAAGCGGCGATCTTCACGCGGTTCGCGAACGTGCTTTCGGCGGACTCCGTCGGCATCTCCAGGCACTGGCCCGTGCCGTCGTACAGCCAGCCGTGATACGGACAGCGCAGCCCCTCCGGCTCCGGAATCCCGAACGCCAGGTTGACGCGCCGGTGCGCGCAGGTGTCGGAGACCAGCCCCAGGTTGCCGCGCCGGTCCCGGTACAGCACCAGCGACTCGCCCAGCAGCTTCACGCTCATCACCGGGTTCTCGTCCAGCTGCGTCGCCGCCGCGATTGGCTGCCAGTACCAGCGCAGCAGCCGCCCCATCGGCGTTTCCGGGCCCACCCGCGTAAAGGTCTCGTTCTCCTCAGCAGTCAGCATCGCGCGCCTCCTCTCAGGCAGGATCGCCCCGAGCCTACATCGCTCACGCGGCCTGTCAAGCTACGGTCCGCAGGCGGCCGGCCAGCGCACCAGGAGGTGTGTCGCGGTCGCGTTCCAGAGCACTGGCGACGGACAGTCGATGCTGGCGATATCGCGCGCTACTACGCGTTCGCTTCCCGTCGACGTATCGACAAGCAGGATATCGAAGAGGCTGAGCGCGATTTCCCTTTGGCCCGGCATCGTCGCCGGTCCGGTCTCGCCTGTCTTGCGGTAAAGCGCCACCTTCGTCCCGTCCGGCGAGATCATCGCCGCCACCGCGCCGCGCACACAGGCGACCAACGCCGCCCCTCGATACACCACGGTCCCGTCGCAGCCGGGCGCCTCAGCCAGCGCCGCCACGAACGAGTCGCCACTCGCGACCACCGATTCGAAGGCCGGAAACGCCGCGGCGTAGTAGAGGCGCAAAGCGCCCTGTCGCTCGGGATGTCCGTTCAACAGCGCAACGGCCTGTCGTCCTGCCACGTTCAAGATCGAGGTCGAGCTGCCCGCCGACGTGTAAACGAATCGCCCACTCGGGTCGAAGCGCGCCGGCCAGCTCAGGCTCGTCAGCTCCCCCCGGGCGCGGCTGCCAAGGTCTTCGAGCTGCACGACGCCGTTCGTCCCCTTGTACAGCAACACGTCCCTGTCGCGGGACCACTCAGGCTTGCCTGTGACCTCCGTATCGCCTGTGGACAGCAGCCTCGTCGCGCCGGTTTCCAGGTCGCTCAAGAAAACGCTGCCACCGCTCGCCCATTCAGAGTAGAAGACGTACCGCCCTGCCGGCGACCACTCGGGACCGTAGCGGCCGTCGCAGCCGCCGCAATGTCTCAGGCCCTCCTGTAGGACCCGGCGGTCGTCTGTTAGCAGGTTCACTGCCCACTGGTCCCAGATCGGGCGCTGGTAACCACTGGGCAGCGTTTCTTCGCCCACCGTCACGCTGTAGGTCATCCATTTCCCGTCCGGCGATATCGGACCGCAATCGGCGTCGGCATAGACACGACTGGCCACTTCCACGCCGCCCATCACCTCGCGGCACGCCATCGTAATCGCTTCGCTGCGAACCACTTTTCCGTCGAAGCCCAGGATCAGCATGTGCGTTGGAACCGGCGTCCCGTTCAAGGCCTGCGTAGCCACGCGCACCGCGTCTTCTCCCTCGACGAACTGCGCCTCACGCGCCAGCTCGTCAAGACTCTCGAACAAGACCGTCGACGCTCCG
>DATDOP010000079.1:0-3008 GCA_035293185.1 Dehalococcoidia bacterium
CGGACCCGGCAACGTAGGCCGCCAGGACTCCGCCGATGATGATCAGGCCGAGAACGATGTCAGCGGAGTCGTCTTCGGACTCGACCTCTGGGGTCGTTGGCGCGAGAGTCAGGGAGACGACGAGCAGGACGAAAGTCGCGAAAGGCACCAGACCCCAGACGCCGTTGATCCTGCCGGGAGGCCCGGGCGGCGGCGTGTCGGCGAGGCGGGGAAACTCCTCCCGCTGCGAGGGCGAGAAGCTGTCCTCTCGGGGCTCTTCGCTGCGCGAGGCGGGCGACCTGAAGTCCAGTCCCCAGCCCGGCTTCGGCGGCTCATCTCCGCTGTCGCGCATGTCCTCACCTCAAGAAGCGATACGTCTGAGTATAGGTTCGGCTGGGGAGTCGGGCCTACTAGCGCGTCAAGTGCTTGTCGAAGAAGGCCTGGGCTTCGGCGATGGCGTCGTCGCCCAGGTATTCGTGGCCGAGGCCGGGGAAGACGTGCAGGGTGCTTTCGGCGCCGGCCTTTAGCAGGGCCGCGTGCAGCAGCTCGCTCTGATTCAGCGGTACCTGCGCGTCTTCGGTGCCGTGCATGATCAGGTGTGGCGCGCTGGCCGGCGAGACGTAGGCGATCGGGTTGGCTGTCGCCGCTGCAGCCAGGTGGTCTTTGACGGGGCCGCCGAGCAGACGCGCGCTGTGGGAATCGGGGTCGTTGTGACCGAGGAGCGTGAGGTCCGTGGGGCCGAACCAGTCGCAGACGGCCTGGACGGCGCTCGATTGCTCCGGCCAGCCGCCGACGCCTTCGAGGTCTCGGGCCGACCCGGTGGAGCCAAGCATGGCGACGAGGTGGCCGCCGGCCGAGGCACCCCAGACGCCGATGCGCCGCGGGTCGATGCCGTACTCGTCGGCGTGAGCGCGCAGGTAGCGGATGCCGCACTTGCAGTCCTCGATCTGGGCCGGCCATTGGGCCTCGCCGGTGAGGCGGTACTCGACGGCGGCGCAGAAGTAGCCCTGCCCGGCAAGCGGGATCAGGCGTGGCAGCGCGGTGTCGCGGCTGCCAGCGCGCCACCAGCCGCCGTGCACGTAGACGACGACGGGCAGGCGACCAGCGGGCGGCTGCTTGGGGCGCAGGATGTGCAGGCGCAGCGGCCGGCCGCCGCCCGTGCCAAACTCGACGTCCTCGATCAGCTCCACGCTGGGTGGGATCGCGGGTCTCTCAGCCATGGGAGCGTCCTTCTAGGCGGTGCTGCGCGGGGTTTCGGGGGCTTCGCTGCGGAAGGGGTTGCGGAAGTCGCCCTCGTCCCAGGAGACCAGGAGCTGCGAGGCGATGAAGATCGAGCTGTAGGTGCCGCTGATGATGCCGATCGCCATGATCGTGACGAAGTCGCGGATCGTCTCGCCGCCGAGCAGGATCAGGGTCACGAGGACCAGCACCGCCGTGAGGGACGTGTTCAGGGAACGGCCGAGCGTCTGGTTGAGGCTGGCGTTGACGGCGTCGCCCAGCCGGGGGTTGTAGCCCGCGGCCTCTGCGCGGCGCACGTTCTCGCGCACGCGGTCGAAGACGACGATTGTATCGTGCACGCTGAAGCCGACGATCGTCAGCATCGCGGTGATGAACAGCGTGTCGATCTCGAAGTCGAAGAGCCGGCCGAGGATCGACGCGGCGCCGAGGGTGACGACGACGTCGTGTCCCATCGCCAGGACGGCGGCGGCGCCGTAACGGAAGGGGCTGGGCACGGAGATGAAGGACACGGTGATGTAGAGGAGGATGGCGACGGAGGCGGCGAGCACCGCCAGGGCGGCGTTACGGGTGATGTCGGAGGAGACGGACGGGGAGACGGAGGAGAACTCGAGGAAGCGGTCCGTCTCGTTGCCGTCGGCGTCGATCATCGGCCCGAAGCGCTGCACGAGGGCGCTTTCCAGCTCTTCACGCGCCGAGGGCGGGGCCGGCCCAAATGCCGGAGCCTCGCTTGCGCCTTCGATCAGGTCGGTGCGCACGAGGAGGCGGCCATCGGTGGTCTGCTGGATGCGGGAACCGGGGTGCCCAACCTCCGCCAAGGCGGTGCGTAGCTCCTCCTGGGTGACGGTTTGCTGGAACTGCAGGGAGAAGTTCGTGCCGCTGCTGAACTCGATGCCGCGCTGCAGGCCACCGGGCAGGGCCAGCGAGATCACGCCCGGAAGCATGATTAGCATCGAGATGAAGTAGTAGAGACCGCGACGGCCAACGAAGTCGATCACGAGCCTGAACCTCCCGTCTCACCGACTGCGCCGCCGGGTGCCTGCCGCGCCAGCTCGACGTCGTGACCGAACAGCCAGAGGTGCCGCATGACCGGCGAGCCGACGAGGGCCAGCAGGAAGGTACGCGTCACGGTGATGGCCGAGAACATGCTGACAAGGACGCCGAGCGCCAGAGTCAGCGCGAAGCCCTTGACCAGGCTGGCGCCGAACTGGTCGCCGAACCAGAACAGGATGAGACAGGTAATCAGGGTGGCGACGTTGCTGTCGCGAATCGAGGTCCAGGCGCGGGCGAAGCCGGCGTCGATGGCGCCGACGAGGCTGCGACCGAGGCGCAACTCCTCCTTCATGCGCTCGAAGATCAGGATGTTGGCGTCGACGGCCATGCCGACCGAGAGCACGAACGCCGCCATGCCCGCAGAGGTGATGGTGACGGGCCAGAGCTTGAACACCGCGAGCGTCACGGAGACGTAGACGAACAGGGCCACGGAGGCCAGCAAGCCGGGCAGCCGGTAGTAGGCGATCATGAAGGCCATGACGGCGAGGATCGCGATCAAGCCGGCCTCGACGGAGTGGACGACCGCCTCGTCGCCGAGGGTGGCGTCTACTTCTTCCTGCTGGACCACGGTCAGCGGTACCGGGAAGGCACCGGTGCGTAGCAGAGTCGAGAGCGTGGTGGCGTCGTCGAAGCTGAGGCCGTTGATCACGCCCTGGTCGGTAATTGTCGACTGGACGAGGGGAGCGAGGATGCGGCCGTCCTGACCGCGGATCGGCTCGCCGTCGATGAAGAAGGCGAGC
>DATDOP010000080.1:0-3150 GCA_035293185.1 Dehalococcoidia bacterium
CTCTTGTTGGGCTATCTCTGGGTAATCTGGGACCCGAAGCACGAAGCCTGGCACGACAAGATGGCCGCGACCAAGGTGATCAAGTTCAAGTAGAGAATTACGGCGTCTCGCGCAAACCCGCGAGGTCGTGGCGCGCCACGATCTTGCCCCCGCGCGTGTAGAGGCGTGGCACGCGCTCCATCAGTCCGCAGATGACCTCGTAGCTGATCGTGTCGCACTGCGCCGCCATTTCGTCGGCGTCGATGCATTCGGCGCCCTGCCGGCCGAGCAGCGTGACCTCATCGTCCAGCACGACGCCGGGCACGTCCGTAACGTCGAGCATCAGCATGTCCATTGCCACCCGGCCCGCGTAGGGCACGCGGCAGCCTCGGACCAGCGCTGAGCCTCGGTTAGACAGGGCGCGGCGGATGCCGTCGCCGTAGCCCGCGAGCACCAGCGCCACGCGGCTACGACGGCTGGCCCGCCAATCGAGGCCGTAGCCGACGCCCTCGCCCGGCTCGAGCGTCGCCACGCGCGCGACGCGGCTGCGTAAAGCCAGGACCGGTTGCAGCGCCACGTCACGGCGCACAGCGCGTGAGGGGTAGTAGCCGTAGACGCCGATGCCGCAACGCACCATGCCCAGGCGCAGCTCCGGCAGATCGAGCAGGGCGCCGGTGTTGGAGACGTGGTGGATGGGGATCCAGTCGAGTCTGCGGGCACAGTCCAGGAAGCGTTGGTACTGGCCGCGCGTGAACGTCTTGTCCGGCTCGTCAGAGCTCGCCAGGTGGGTCGAAATACCTTCGACCGTGACGCCGGGCAGTTCACGCAGCGCGAGGGCGAGCGCCTCGGCTTCTTCGGGCGGCACGCCGTAGCGGTTCATGCCGGTTTCGACCTTGACGTGTACCAGCGCCTCGCGGTTGAGCTTCGTAGCGGCGAGCGACAGCGCAGCGCCGAGCTCCAGCGTCCCGATCGTCACCCGCAGCTCGCTCTGGACCAGGCGCTCCGCCTGCGCCGGGGCGCTGCTGCTCAAGACAAGGACAGGGGCGCTGATGCCGGCGCGGCGCAGCTCTTCGCCCTCCTCGAGGCTGGCGACGCCCAGGCCCCAGGCGCCGGCTTCGACTGCCGCGCGTGCTGTTTGCACCGCCCCGTGGCCGTAAGCGTTGGCCTTCACGACAACGAGCAGACGCGCATCGCCGGCCTGCTTCCTGAGCGCCTGGACGTTGCCTGATAGCTGGTCGAGGTCGATTTCGGCCCAGACGCGCAGACCTTCGTCGAGAGCGATTTGTCGAGGATTCCGTATCATGCGGCCCTTTAGCGGGGGTCTGGGGGTGTCCCCCAGGTCCGGTGCCCGGCGCGCTGAGTTGTTCGTCTGCTTATCCAATAGCGCTGTTTGACCGGCGGCAAGCGCGAGTGTAGCATTGGCCTCTGACCGCGTCAAAAGAGCCTCTTTTGATTCTACGTTACCTCTTCACGCCACTGATCACGACCCTGTTTCTTGTGTTCGCCTGTGGTGGCGAGGACAAGCCGCCGGACGTCATCGTCACGCCCCTGGGAGAGAGCCGTAACGAGACGGAGGACGGCGGTCCCACGGCTGGACCCGGCGCCGCGCTCACGCCCCAAGCGGGCCTCAGCGTCGATTTCGAGGCGGCGCGCAGGCTCGAATCCGAGGGCGACATCGAGCGCGCGGCGGCAGCGTACATTTCGGTGGCGGCAGGCAAGTCGGCGCAAAGCAAACAGGGCACGCTGGCAGCGGCGCGTCTGCTGCTGGAGCTGGAGCGGCCTGCTGACGTACGCCTGTTACTGGAGCCCTTCGTGGCGCGGAAGGACCTGGCCGGCGACGACCTTGCCGCGCACTATCTGCTGGCGCGCTGCTACGCGGCGCTCGACATGTGGGCGGAATCGCTGGCGGAGTACGACATCTACGTCCAATCCGGCCGCGCCGCTCTGCCCTACGCGTTGCTTGACCGCGCCCAGCCACTGCTGGCGCTGAACCGCACGCCGGAAGCCATCACGTCGATACAGACCGGGCTGGCCAAGGGTGTGCCCGCTTCGCAGCGCAGCCGGTTCTTGCTGGCGGTCGCGCAGGCTTACGAGACCTCCGGCGCCTTGAGTGACGCAATCACGGCCTATCGCGACCTGATCAGCAACGGCAGCGAGGTCACGCGCAGCCTGTCGCGGATCATCGCGCTCAAACGCCAGCTCGGCGACTCCAGCTACACGACAGACCTCACGCAGCTTCTGGGCAGCTACCCGAGCAGCCCGGAAGCGCTGGATAACCTCAAGCAGGCGCAGGGTCGCGGCGAGCCGGTGCTGGCCGTGGTCCGAGGACTGGTCTACTACCGCAACAACGACTATCCCAGTGCCGAGCCGGCGTTCAAAGAACAGATCGCGCTGTCGCCGAACGCTATCGCCAGCGCGGAGGCGTATTACTACCTGGCGGCGATTCAGGAGTCACGCAGTGACATCGCGCCGGCGTTGGCGAACTACACGCGCGCCACGGAGCTGAACCCGCAAAGCCCCATCGCAGACGATGCGATATGGTGGCGGGCGCGGATTCAGGAGATCGACGGGGCGCTGGACCAGGCAGGGGTGCTGTATGCACGCATCGTCAACGAGTATAAGAACTCCCAGTTCTTCTCCGACGCGGCGTTTCGCAACGGCATGCTGAAGTATCGAGCGCGCGACTTCGGCTCGGCCGCGACGCTGTGGAGTCAGGGCGCGGCCTCAATCAGCGATGCGCTGGAGCGTACGCGGCTGCAGATCTGGCAGGCGAAGGCGCTGATCGGCGCCGGGACCAGCGCCGCCGCGCAACCGATCCTGCAGCAACTCGCCACCGACAACGAGGATGATTACCCGGGAGTTCGCGCCCGCGCGCTACTGGCCGGGAAGCCTGAGTTGCCCACGGCAGATGCGGAAGCCAAGCTGGACCTCGATCCTGATTTTGACTGGAAGGCGGCGGAGGCGTGGCTGGTCCAGCGCACGGGCCGTGCTATTTCGGACGCCGGTTGGAATACGGAGAGCTGGGCCCGTGCTCAGGAGCTGTGGCTGGTTGGCCGCGAAGGCTACGGCGACGCCGAGATGTTTGGGCTGATCGAGGCCTACGGCGGCGACGGGGTGGCGATGTACACGATGGCGCGCCGTCTGGATGAGCTCGGCCGCGTCTCGATGTCG
>DATDOP010000081.1:0-3247 GCA_035293185.1 Dehalococcoidia bacterium
ACGAAGCTGGGCCTCTAACCCGGAACGCCTGACCCGCTATCCTCGGTCTGTTGCTAGTCGTTGCGCTGGGTGTGGCACTGCTCGTCATCAACGTCTTCGCCCTGCGCATCCAGCGCCGGCACACACACTCCAGCGTCTGGCATCGCACCATCGAACGCCTCCGGGCCGGCCACCCGTCGCTGCTCCTCGGCTGGCAGCGCTACGACCGCCTCGGACGCGCCCTCAACCTGGCCGGCCTGATCCTCGGTCTGGTCCTCATCACCATCGGCCTCGCCGCCGAACTGTCGTCCTGAGGCGCGCCGGCAGCCGAAGGACCTGAGCGTCCCGTCTTAGATAACAGCCCTATCTGGACGAGGCCTGTGTCGACTTTACCCAGACCGCGAACCGGCGGCGGTAATCTCCGAAATCTCAGTTCCCACCCGCGAGCACCTCGCCCAGCGCGTCCAGCCGCTCCGACCACTCTCGCTTTGCCCGGTCGGACGCCGCCCGGCCCTCCAGCTTCTGGTGCGCCAGCGCGACGCTGCTCTTCCCAGCTCCCTTGTCCAGGAACCACAGCGCCACGATCGACCCGTCCGGCCAACCCAGACGCATCGTGCGCGGCGCCGTCTCTGTACGCACCGTGACGCCCTCGTCTTTCAGCCAGCGTCGTCGAATCGCCTCATCCGACCAGGCCTGGAACAGCACGTCAACGGGCACCTTGTACGTCTTGCTCTTCCCGGCCTCGAAAGCCCCATCGCGGCGTTGACCGCGATCTCGCAGGCCCTTGATCCGCTCGTAACCGACCGTGACGGTCTGCGACCACCAGACTTCGACACCGTAACCTCCGTGGACGAGGGCCGCGATGTCCTTGTGCGCCAGCTGCTCACCACCGTGAGAATCGAGCTCGCGGACCCACTGCTCCCAGTTCCGTCCGGTCTTCGCCGATATGGACTCGTCACTCATACCCGCCAGCGACGAGTAGTCCACGGCGGCTGTCTCCGCGGCCGTCGCGTCGTTCAGGGACTTGCGCGTGATCTGGCTTCTGGCGGTGGTATAGGCCTCGCCCGTCTTCTGCATTCGGGCGCGGATGATGCGTTTGAGGTCTTTCTGGCGTGGCATCGCCAATCTCCTTTGCTCGCACCATGGGCAACTCCCCAGCAGCAACTCACAGCGGCGCAAAGGCCTGACGATGCTATCCGGGAGTCTGCCCCCCTTTGCCTCACGCTGGACTCCGGCTGGGGCGGAGTCTCAAGAGGTTCGGCGTGGATCGACGCCACCACCAATAATGGACAGCGCCCCCAGGCCTCGTCAACTCTCCCGTCCCCCGTGAGGGACAGGGTTAGGGTGAGGTCGCGAGGCCCCATCCGCTCGTTCCCATATCCCCTCTCCCTCGGGAGGGAGAGGGTTAGGGTGAGGGTGCGGCGTCCCGGGTACCCGAAAGCTATCCGGCGGAGCCAGACCTTAGAACCGGATGACGACTATCTGGTCCACCGCCGACTCCGCTCCCCACACCTCGCCCGCGCGGCCCAGCAGCTGGCGCACGCTGCCGTTGCTGTGCGGCAGCGCAAACGTCTCGAATTTCTCCGTCTCCGGGTCGAAGCGATGGATCGCGTTGCCGCCGAAGTCCGTCAGCCACACATCGTCCAGCTCATCGACGTACACCGCATACGCCTGCGGCCGCGGCCCCGGCAGCTTCCACTCGCGCCACGCGTTCGCCGCCGCGTCATACACGCCTACCTGCCCGGCATACCATTCGCTGACCCAGACCCGGCCCTTTGAGTCCGTCCACACCCGCCGCGAGCCCTGGCCCGCCGTCGGTGGCTTCAGCACCGTTGCCTCGCCCGTCTCCGGGTCGATGCGTCCCACGTAGCTGCCCGCCAGCGACGCGTAGTACACGGCGCCGTCCGGCGTCACCGTGATCCCGTACGGCCCGTGGCCGTTGGGCGCTGACCAGACCCTCATTTCGCTGGTCGCGGGGTCCAGCCGCCCGTAGACGCCGCCCTGGCCCGTGAACCAGATACGACCCTTCTTGTCGAACGCTGCCGTGTTCAGGTTGACGTTGCCGCGGTCCGTCGGCAGCGCGAACTTCTTCACTTCGAACGTCTTCGGGTCCACGCGCACGATGGCGTTCTGCCCGCTGTCCGTGATCCACGGCGCCCCATCCGGCCCCACGATCACCCCGTGCGGCGACGAGCCCGTCCCCAGCGCGACTTCCTTGACCTCGCCCGTCTTTGGGTCCAGCCAGCCCAGCTCGCCCGATCCCTGCGCCGTGTACCAGACGCCGCCGTCCTGCGCGGGCGCCACGTCGTGGGGCCGCGACCCCGCCGGCACCTTGTAGGCCTGCAACGAAGGCGCAGCCCGCGCAGTCGCTTCAACTGCCGGGCGCGCAGTCGGCGCTTCGTCCGGACCGGAGTCTCCTCCCGCCTGAGTCGCGGCCGGCTGCGCCGCCGAATCGGACGGTTCGTCGTCACCAGAGCACGCGGTCAGCACGAGAGACAGCGCGAACAGCAACAGGAAGGCGGGTCGAAGCATCATGGTCTGCATCAAGAATACGCCCGCCGGCCCGATCGCGGATGGACGCCCGCCTTGCGAAGCGGTGTAGGATCGCGGGCACCACAACCAGGTCGAGGAGGCGTCACCATGGCACGCATCGAGCACATCGCGATCTTCGCCCGCGACAACCTGCAAGTCGCCGAGTTCTACAAAAGCACCTTTGGCATGCAGGAGGTCTTTCGTCAGCCTGCCGGTCCCAGCGGCGAACGTACCGCCGTCTACCTGACCGACGGTCACATTAACCTCGCGCTGCTGCCGTCCTCACCCACCGGCGCCGAGGGCCTGCATCACTTCGGCTTCCACGTCGATGACGTCTCCCAGACGGCCGATGCCGCGGTCGCTGCCGGCGCCCGCCACGGACGCTCCGAGGTCCCGCAGGACGGCCGCTTCAATGAAGCCTTCGTCCTCGACCCTGTAGGCGCCCGCATCGACCTCTCGTCTAAGGGTTGGGCTACTGAGCCCCTGGACCAGGCGGCCGCCGCGGCGCGAGGCGGCAGCATCGGCAGCTGAGGCCGCCGCGCGAGCCGCGCTGTTTTCTTGCGGCGCTTCTTCGCGCCTCACCGGATCACAAACACAAATAAAGAGGCCGGGCTTCCGGAGCCCGGCCTCTTCAACCACTGGGACGTGGCCTTGAACGAGCCGCCTCTCGCGGCTGTGACGTTAGTGGCTGGCGGCGTCCGCGTCCGCCATGGTGGCGAACATCGGGGCGGCCGCA
>DATDOP010000082.1:0-3007 GCA_035293185.1 Dehalococcoidia bacterium
CCGATTCGTCGGCGAGCACCTCGTCCTGCGCGTCAAGCGCGCCCCGACGCCCGAGCAACTCGCCCGCCTCAACCTCCAGTTCGACGACCTGACCACGAAGGGCGAAATCGAGGTCATCGACCCGCTACCGCCCGAGGTCCGCGACAACGACCACCTCGACTACCAGCGCGTCGCCCTCTACCCCTGGCACGCCTACGGCCTCATCCGCCAGCTCATCGACGAGCTCAACGCTCTGTGATTCGGGCTGCTTCCTTTAGTACTTCAAGCCTGGCTTGAACTAAGCCTGCCTCACGCCGAATCAGGCGCAGCTTCTCAAGTTGGTCGAGGTCTCTCTCCACCATGCGGATCGAAGCCCCTTTGTACAGTGCAGAGATTCGATGGCCACCAGTACGGATTTCGCGCAAGGATGCGGGCCGCCCCTCGAGCATCGTAAGCAGCTTCGACAGCCGCTCGCGGTTCTTTGTTGAGAGCTTCGACCTTTGAAGCGTTTCGTTGGAAAAGTCCCGGTAAGCCAGGATTTCGACGTAGGCCAGCACCTCCCGGTGAACCGCCGAAAGCTCTTCGACGAGACCATCCACGGCGAAACGGACAAAAGTCATGAGATTCTGAGTTGTGAACCGGACCTCGTCGAGCTTCGCAATATAGGTGTCGCGGTTGCGATAGTAGAAGTTCGCAAGCGAATAGAAGCCGAAGGAGTTGATTCTCGATTGATAAAGGAGGTAACTCTCGACTGCTCGAGCCGTTCTCCCATTGCCGTCGCCAAACGGGTGAATACTGACCAGATAGAAATGCGCAGCAACAGCTCGCGCAACCGGAGGCCAACTCAAAACCTTGCCATGGTTCAACCAGGACACGAACTCACCCATCAGAGAGACCACCTGCTCGTGTGTTCGGGGCGGAACGTACGTCTGAGCAGTCACGCCATGGGCTCTGTAATGGCCTGGCTCGTGATCGGCGTACTCAATCTTCTGAGTCAACAACTCGTTTATCCTACAAATCGTCTCCTCGTCGATTGGCCGGTCTGGCTCGTCGCTGAGAAGACCAGCAACGTAACGCATGGCCTCGTCAGCGTTCCTCGTCTCCTGCTCCTCGCGTCCTCTTGTGGATGCCAGCACCTGCGAGGATGAGTCGAGAACGAGTCGAACCTCGTCTTCTGATAGATCTGCACCCTCCAATGCAGTGTTGGCCCGCACAGCGCGGAGGATGTTCAATCGGTTGAGAGCTGTTTCGACGAACGGAGAGACCGGAATCCCCTGAATGACTTCTGCGAGGGCTTCCGCGCGAGCGAGGGCTCGAATCAGATCGGCATCGCCCAAATCTAGAGGAAGGTCGAACCGGACATCCCATGCTGGCATCTTGTCGCAGCTATTGTCGCATGTCTTGTCTCGGCGTGCAGATTCAGACTGGGCATTCTGTACAGATTCCTGTCCCGGACATTGTCGCAAACAATGTCGCGAGGTTGTGCGCCCCACAGCACCTCACCCCCGTAGCCCCGCCTCGATCTGCTCGATGTGCTCCCCGCGGTGCCCCGACCGCCGCAGCAGGTACGCGTGGTCCTCGGCGACCAGCTGCGCCGCGATTGCGTCCGGCACCTTTGCGATCGCCGCGTTCGCGCTCCTCGCCGCCACCACCGCCAGGCGCGCCGCCGCCCGTGGCTCCACCGCCTTGTGCAGCTCCTCCAGCGCGTTGTTCACCACGTCGTCGTCCAGCTCTGTGTGCGGTGCACCACCGCTCGTCCAGCGCTCCAGCACGTAGGCGACGCGACGGTCCCAGAACGCCAGGTGCGCCAGCGCCACGGACACCGTCCAGCCGCCGCCCAGGTCGCGCCGCAGGTCGGCGTCGCTCAGCCGTCCCACCAGCGCCTCCAGCCGCGCCGTCACCTCAGCGTTCCCGTTCAGTATCTCAGCTTCGGGCATCACCCCACCCCCGTTAACCCTGATGCTTGTTGCCTGTTGCTTGTTGCCAGCCTGGTTACTTGTTACTGGTTACCTGTTACTTGGACATCCCCAAGCTTCTCCAGCGCCTTCACCAGCGCCTGCGTCCCCGCCTCGCGATGCCCGTCCGCCTCCACGGTCGCGAACAGCTGCGCCACCAGCGCCGTCGCCGGCAGCGGCAGGGCGTTATCGCGCGCCACCTCCAGCGCCAGGCGCAGGTCTTTCTGCTGGTGCCACACCTTGAAGCCGGGACGAAAGTCGCCCTCGATCATCTTCGGGCCCAGGTTCAGCAACTGCCACGAAGACGCCGCCCCGCCGCCGATCGCCTGCAGCATCGTCGTCGGCGGCACGCCGGCCTTGGCCGCCAGCACCAGCGCCTCGCACACCGCCAGGTTCGTCACCGCCACCACCACCTGGTTGCACAGCTTCGTTGTCTGCCCCGCGCCGGTCGGCCCGCAGTACGTAATCGTCTTGCCCAGCACCTCGAACAGCGGCAGGCAGCGGTCGAATACCTCTCGTTTGCCGCCGGCCATGATCGATAGCGTCGCGTTGATCGCTCCGCCCTCGCCGCCGGATACCGGCGCGTCCAGCAGCTCGATGCCCTGCGACGCGTAGGCCTTCGCCATCGACCGCGTCACGCTCGGCGACATCGTCGTCGTGTCGATGTGGATCAGCCCCCGCGCGGCCCCGGACGCGATCCCGTTCTCGCCCAGCGACACCGCCTCGACGTCCGGCGAATCGCCGACCATCGTGAACACGACCTCGCTCTTCGACGCCACGTCCGCCGGCGAGACGCCCGCCTGCGCCCCGTGGGCTACCACGTCGTCGATACCCGGCTGACTACGATTCCACACCGTCAGGCTGTGCCCCGCGTCGATCAAGTGCTTCGCCATGGGCCGGCCCATAATCCCCAGTCCGATAAACCCAATACGCATCGTTCTCCTCCTACTCCAGCCCAATCATATCTGCACACGCGTCCCCAACACGCGTCCCCCAGCCCTCTCCCTGGGGGAGAGGGCTGGGGTGAGGGTGCGACGGCCCGTCGTCATAACCCGTAGCCTGTTGCTTGTTGC
>DATDOP010000083.1:0-7003 GCA_035293185.1 Dehalococcoidia bacterium
AACACGTCGGAGCGCAGCATTGCCTCGACGACGGCGCCGATGTTGCGGCCGCTATCGTTGTAGACCTCGACGAACGGCGCGATGTCCTCCGCCGTTGCGTCTGGGTAGACGAAGAACGAGAACAGCCGGCGCGTGATGTACTCGGCCGAAGCCGGCTGCTCCACGATTATGTCGACTATCTCGTCCGGCCCGAAAGCGCCCGTCTTGCCGAGGAACGTCTTCACGCCGTTATCGAAGGTCCGCGGCGTAAACACGGGCTCCTGCAGGATCGGGCGGTTGTTTTCGCCACGCTGCCGCGGGATACGCCAACCGGTGAAGGCGCGCGCCGCCTCACGCACGTCATCTTCAGAGTAATTGCCTACGCCTAGCGAGAACAGCTCCATCAGCTCCCGGGCGTAGTTTTCGTTCGGCGCCGTACGCACGCTGCCGGCGACGTCCAGGTAGACCATCATCGCCGGGTCCCGCGTCACACCCTTGAGAATCTCATCGAAGTCCGCGAAGGCGTTGGCGCGGTAGAACTCGTTCTGCGCCACCATCGCCGCGGGGTCGCGCACGACGCTGATCTGGCTGGTCAGCAGGCCGTGCCAGAACAGCGTCATCTTCTCCTGCAGCGGCCGCTTCGTGTTGGCGATGCGCGTCAGCCACCAGCCAACCGGCGCGCCGATGTTCCCCGCCGTCACGTCGATGCGGTTCGCCAGCGCCACGGCTTCGTCGTCGTTGACCTGCGTGTAGTTGACCAGCTCGTCAATCGTCCCATCCAGGCCCAACGACTGGTAGTGGTCGTATTCCTGCCGCGTTACACCGAACCCGGCACGGCGCAGGACGTGGCTGATGCGCACTTCCTCGCGCTCCAGCGCCTTCGCCTCGTCAGAGGCGGCGCTGCCGGAGCCAGCCGGCGCGCCGTCATCGCTACCGGAGAGCATGCCGCGCCCGCCGATCGCGTACAGCGCCGCAAGCGCTGCCGCGCCGGCGGCGCCGCCGATCACGGCGCGCCGAGGGACGCTACGTCTGGTAATCGGAGCTTGGTCCTGCGATTGCGTTTCCATGTCGCCAGCTAAATCCGCCACGAGCGCTATGAGGTAACGGGTGTATTCGTAAAGCTAGTGTTAAACGCGGATAGAAGCCCCGTGATCCGCTGACGATACTCAAAGCATGATGCGGCTCGCATGCGCAAGGCTCAGGATAGTTACATTCCTTCTGCTCGGCAGCCTCGCCTGCGCATCGTCAGCCTGCTCTATTTTAGGAGCCAGTTCGGAGCGCCCCGGGCCGGCACCGGCGAGGCCCACGTCGCCCGAACTCACCGCCAGTACAAGCGTAAGCACGAAGACGCGTGATGATCTCTTCTCCCGGCTCACGGCCAGCCGCTGGTGCAACAAGCACTACATCGACCAGAAAGCGCAGCTCGCCGAGACGAGCAAGAGCTACGAGTTCGCAGCCGATGGCGTCTACGACTGGTTCCATGAATCCGACTACCTGGAGGGCGAGGGCGGCGGCACCTGGACGTTCATCGCCACGGACGCGGACAGCGGCATCATCTTTCTCGACAGCGGCGACGCGCTGCGCTTCTCCTTAGTGGACGACGGCCCGCTGCTGCTGGAGTTCGAGCCGCTGGACGCCTGCGAGGCGCTGACCGTAGAGGGGCAGCCCAACGAATTGCCGCGTATCAAACCCTCGGCGCTGTTCCAGCAGATCACGGCGCACACCTGGTACCGCAGCAGCGATACCGATCTGCGCACGCGACCGACCAGCATTACCTACGTTGCTAATGGCACCTACCTTGCGGACTATCGCTTTGGTGATTGCCGTGAGGCGGGATCGTGGTCATTGCGGGACGGCCAGGTAACGCGCCAGTTGCCGCTGCAGCGCTGCGACCTCCGCGAATCGAGCAGCAACGCGACGCGACTGCGCTATGCGGCAGCATTTCATGACGGCAGACTCGTAACTGAAAACGCCGCGTTCGCCAAGGAGCCTCTCAGGCCCAACGGCACAGCGACCCTCTACGCCGAGCGCCACGGCCAATACGAGGCGATCGTCGACTACCAGATGCCCTTGCGAGTCGGCGTTGCCAACACCTTCGTCTTCCGGCTGAAGAACGTCGGCGTCGATTGGCTCACGCTTCTGGATGCCACAGTAGAGGCGACGCCGTACTCTCAAACGCCGGAGGGCTACACGGCTGCGGGGCCGGCGGGGCTGATCGCCGCCACGGCGGCTCTCAACATCACGATCGCTCCGGGGGAGTCGTACGAGTTCAGTCTCGACTTCACGCCGGAGGGCGCTGGTGAAACGGGCTTCGACATCGAAGTGAAGGTCCAGGGCAAGCGCCAGCGCTTCGATTCGCGGTTCACGCCCGTCGTGGACCTAGGCGCACCCTGAGCGCCGCCTTGACGCTAGTCGCCGGCTTTTTGCCGTCGTAGGCCGCTTCGAGGAGGCGCAGCACACTGGCCTCGTCCAGTGGCACCGGGTTGTTCTTCTCCTCGCTCAGGATCTCGCGCGCCACTTCATCCAGCCCTTCGCGGGGCAGGCCCAGGCTCGCCAGGTCCGTAGGGATGTCACTCGTTTTCGCCAGCTCCCAGAGCGCCGTCGCCGGATCGCCGCCCGGAACGCCCAGCGACTCCGCCAGGCGCTTCATCTCGCGTGGCAGCGCCGGCGCGTTGAACGCGACAGCGTGCGGCAGGATCACCGAATGCGTATCGGCGTGGATCAGGTTGAACTTGCCGCCGAGGATGTGACACAGCTTGTGGTGGAACCCCGACGCCGTCGCCCCCAGCGACATGCCGCCCAACATCGCGCCGTAAAGCAGGTCACCCCGCGCTTCGACGTCGCCGGGCTGCCGCATCACCCGCGGCAGCGATTCCGCGATCGCGCGCACACCCTCGAGCGCGATGGCGCCGGCGACGGGGTTGTGGCCCGGCGCGTACAGCGCCTCGACACAGTGCGCCAGCGAGTTGAAGGCGCTGGGCCCCGTGACGCCGCGGGGCAGTCCCAGCGTCAGCTCCGGGTCGTAGACCACCGATTTCGGCAGCACCTGGGGGCTCTTGCCCGTCTGCTTGTGCCGGTCACCTGTCAGCCCGTAGATCGTCGTCATCTCGCTGCCGGCGTAGGTTGTCGGCACTGCCAGAATCGGCAGGTTGTGGCTCAACGCGATCGCCTTTGCCAGCCCCGTCGACGAACCGCCGCCGATGCTCACCACGAGGTCGCTGCCATGCGCGTCCACCGCTTCTCGCGCGGGCACGGCCAGGTCGATCGGCACGTGCTGCTGGACCTGGCCCCAGATGCGCACGTCGGCAACGCCCTGCAGATCCGCGGCGACCTTCTTCGCCCATTCTTCGGTGAGGGGATCGTGGATCAGGAAGACTCGTTGGCCGCCGAGGCGCTCGACCTCGCCCGCGACGCGATGGAGGTAGCCCGCGCCGAAGATCACCCGGCTCGGTAGCGCTTCGTACTCGAACGGCTGCATGGCTGACCCCACCTCTCCCGCGACTTGAGGCCAATGCTACCCCTCCTGTCAAAGAGCGGCCTGCCGGCCGGCCGTCACGACTCGATAGCGTGGAATGGCTCGCACCGCGATAATCAGCGCCAGCGAGCTCGCGCCAGCCACGGAGGGAAGTCGAATGAAAGTCACCGGTTACGAGACCTGGGTGGTTCGAGTGCCCTACGAACAGGCGCGCGCCCCGGCGCCACAGGTCATCCTGCGTCTCACCACGGATGCCGGCCTGGACGGCCTCGCTTACGTCACCCCGCTGGTGCCCTGGACGATCAAACCGATCCGCGCCGCCGTGGAGGAGTTCGCCGAGCGTGTCATCGGCCAGGACCCCATGGCAGTCGAGTCGATCAACGCCGGCTTCCTCGCCCGCATTCCCCGTCCGCAGTTCGATTCCCTGGCACGCAGCGCCGCCGGCCTCGTCGATGTCGCTCTCTGGGACCTCAAGGCCAAGGCGCTCGGCCAGCCTCTCTGGCGGCTCCTCGGCGCCTCTGACAACAAGGTGCCCACCTACGCCAGCTGGAACCTCTGGTGGCAGTATGACATCGAGACCCTGGCCCGCCACGGCGCCGAGGCCGTCGCGAAAGGCTTCCGGGCGATGAAGTACCGCCTCGGCGGCGTCAAATCGCGTGAGGAGTCGATCGCCCGCACGCAAGCGCTACGCGACGCAGTCGGCCCGGACGTCGACCTGCTCGTGGACATGAACTGGTCCTGGACCGTCGACAAGACGATCTCGATCGGCCGCGACCTCGAGCACTTCGGTCTCGTCTGGATCGAAGACCCTATCCCCTCCCACCTGTACGACGGCCTCGCGCAGATCAGCGCCGCACTCGAGACGCCGATCTGCGCCGGAGAGGTCTACCACGAAGCCGCGCAGTTTCGCGCCCTGCTTGATCGCCGCGGCGCCGACGTCGTGATGATCGATCTCGAGTGTGGCGGCATCACGCAATGGCTCAAGCTGGCCGGCATCGTCGAAAGCTACGGCGCGCCGATCGCCAGCCACATGTGTACGGAAGTCTCCAGCCACGTCATCGCCGCAATCAACGGCAAGATCGTCGAGTACATCCCCTGGGCTGAGCCGCTGTTCAAGGAGGTCCCGCCCGTTGTGGACGGCATGATCGTCCTCTCCGAACGTCCCGGACTCGGCGTCGAGCTGGACATGGCAGCAGTCAAGAAGTTCGCGGCCGATTAGCCTCTGGCGTCGCTCAGAAGGGTTCCTTGATTACGTCGATCGACGCGTCGTACAGCCGGATCGTCGATTCGTCGAAGTCGGCGACATAGACCTTGCGGCCGGGATACGCCGCAATCGTTTCCTGGTTCACATCCGGAATATAGCGCGCCCACAACACGCTGCCATCGAAATCCAGCGAGTTTCGGTCGAAGACCGTGTTGTAGCAGGCAAAGCTGTTGTAGTTGCCGCAGGGTTTTACCAGGATCAGCGCGTTCTCCGGCTTGAGCTTCTTCTCCAGCTCAATCAGCCGGTTGTCGAAACCGTAGATGAAATCCACCTCAGCCAGGCTCGCCTGCACCTGCGGGACGTCAATCTCGGTCCACTGATCTTCATGCCAGCCGAGGAGCCAGCCGCCGGTACCCCAGATCACCAGCGCACCCAGCCAGGCGTAGACCACCATCGCACCGGCCCAGCGCGCGGGCCTCGCGTCATTGAGGTAACGGGATCGTAATTTCGTAGCCAGGTCGCCCAGCGCCGCCGCCGCCGCCTCCACGCCGCGCGCCGTGAGCAGCACCAGGAAAGGCACTGCCTGGTACCAGTACCGCGGCCCCATGTAGAGCATCCCGGTCTCGTACAGGATGTAGACCACCGCCACCAGGAAGGCACAAATGAGCAGGAAGTAGTCCCACTGGTTGCGCGTGCCCAGGATGAAGGGCACCATCACGAACCCCAGGCCCATCCAGGCAGGCCAGGCGTGGAAGACCAGCAGCAACCCCATGAGATGCGATTGCATCGTCCGCATGCCGATGTCGAAGGTGTGTCCGTCGACGAAGCCCAGCGTGTCCGCGCCCCAGGCGACGTACGGCGGCTCCAGCGGGTCGCCGGTAATCGCGGCGTTGTAGCTCAGCATCGCCAGCACCATGACGGCGCCGCCGGCTACGAAGCCCCCGAGGTACTTCACGTTTTCGCGACGATTCTCCTCCGGCCTGAGGAAGCTCAGCAGCAGAACGCCGAAAGGCAGCATCAACATGACGGCCTCGACCGTCCGTGTGTTCAGCGCGAGTCCGAAGAACAGGCCGGCCAGGGCACCGTACAGCAGCGGCCGTTCGCGATTGAGCAGGAAGTAGAGCGAGACCAGCATGTAAAACACCCAGGTGTTGTGGGACATGTAATTGCTCGACTGCATCAGGAAGAACGGCGATGCCGCCAGCAGGCCTGCTGCCAGCATGCCGGTGCGCGTATCGAACATGCGGCGGCCGACCAGGAAGACCAACACCACACAGCCGGCGCCCACCAGCGGCGGTATCAGCCACCTTTGGCCCGTGAGTATGCCCGGCACCAGCATCAACGGCTGGCCGAAGGGATAGAGCGTCGCCCAGTGTCCGTCGTGCTCGACGAGGAAGTTCGGTATCCAGGAGTAGAACGCCTCCTTGGCCGCCGGGATGCTGCCAACCACGTGGCCGTGGGCGAAGAGCTTCGCCTGCCAAATGTAGCTGGATTCGTCCGGCAGATGCGGCACGCGCGTGTAGTACGCCGTGATGATGTGCATCGTCAGGGCGCACGCCGCTACGGCCACCGCGAGCACCACCAGCAACGGTCCCCTCGGGCCGATGCGCCCACCGAGCGATGTCAGCAATGACCCGGCCCGCTCCTGAGACCATCCCGCCCGCGAGAGCAACCTGCTCTCCGCCAACGCCAGCCCGGCGCTCGCGACCAACCCGATGAAGCCGAGCACGAAGACGATGGGGTAGGACCGCAACGCCATCCCACCGAGCGACTTGAAAATCTCGACGTTCTTGGTGTGGATGCGATCGGCGAAGTAGGTCCCGGTCCACTCGCCGTCCGCCTTGTAGCCCTCCAGGTAGATCGGGAAGTCGCGAACCAGATCGACGCCGAAGTTAATCCGGCCCAGCTGCGAACGCCGCGCACCGATCTCCATGGATGACGCGTTGCGGAACTTGATCGTGATGATCTGGTCGCCCCATCCCGCCTCGTTCAGCTCCACCGTGTTGTGCTGCGGCTGGGAATTTGCCTCCAGCACGCCGTCTTTCACTCGGAACGACCCCGCGGTTGTGAACCATTCCCGCGGGTCCAGCGGCTCGTTGAAGTCCTCGCGGTAGAGCTCGTTGCCCTGGAGATCGGTGACCAGCACGGAGTCGATCCCCTGGGGATTCGGGTAGGCGGGGTTGCGGTTGAGCAACGTGAAGGACAGCGTGCCGCTGAGCGGCGTCTCCAGCAGCTGTCGCGGCGGCTCGCCCTCGGCCGTGCGCGGCAGCGTCTGGTGGCCGTCAATCCAGATCCGGTACCTGGTGCCTTCGATTTCGATCTTGATCGTCGACGTCTGGCCGCCG
>DATDOP010000084.1:0-8205 GCA_035293185.1 Dehalococcoidia bacterium
GCGATCTCGCGGTTCGTCTTACCCAGCGCGATCAGCTGCAGCACCTGCCGTTGGCGCGGTGAAAGGCCCGCTGTAGCGACGTTTGTGCCTCCAGACAGTGGCAAGCTGGGCGGCTCAAACGCGTCTTCCGGCAATTCCAACTCGCGGAGGAAGTCATCGATCGCCTTAAGGCCGGTGACTGCATCCCCCGGCAACATCTCGCCGTCTATGAACGAGAAACGCGCGCCGGGTATCCTGGCGGCCACGTTCATCGACTCCGCCGCCGCAACCATCAAGTAGTTGCGAGGATGCAGCACCAGGGTTGGCACCTTGACCCGCGGCAACTCCTTCGTCACGTTCGACGCCCTGCACGCTCGCGCCCGTATCGCGAGGTCGGCCGGCTGGACTGCGTCGTCTATCTGCGCCATCCTTCGCCTCGCCTGGTCAAAAGAGACCTCCTTCGGCATCTGGCTGAGCATAAAGACCTCCCAGTTCTGGTCGGGTAGGTCCAGGTAGACGCTCTCTGGCCACCGGCTGTTGTCTTCCGCGCAACCGTCCAGAATGAGCGCCGCCACGCGCTCCGGATGCGCGACTGCGTACCGGATGGCGATATGCGCGGCATACCAGCGCGCGAACACCACGAAGCGCGTCAACCCTAGCTTGTCCACCACTGCATCGAGGTCATACCCCAGCGTCTCGATCGTCTGAGCCTCGGTCATGCCGCGCGTAGACATGCCCTGGCCACGGCCGTCATACCGCACCAACCGATAGCGCGCTGCCAGCATTTCAGTCCAGGGACCGTCGTTGAGGTCTTCTCGCAGGTGCTGCAGGCTGCTGAACTGCCCCGGCAGGTACACGAGAGGCATCCCCCGACGCATGGCAACATAAGCGATGCTCAAGCCATCCACGGTAGTTGCGTACTGGACTGGCCCTAGCTCTTTCATACTGCCTGACGCTCAGCATGGTCCCGAGCGTAGCCCACGGCCTCCGCCCGGTTGCGCACGTCGATCTTCAGATACAGGTCCGCGACGTGGCGCTGCACGGTCCGCTCACTCAGCACCAGCTCTTCCGCGATCTCACGGGCGCCTCCATCGTAGGCGCGATTATAAGACAGGCTTGGACGAGGGCGCAGCGGCCTTCCGCCTTAGCGAATGATCAAGCGGCCCGTCATATCGATGTGCGCATCGCAGAAGAAAAAGTACGTGCCGGCCCCCGGCGCCCAGAAGCTGACCATCTCCTTCGCGACGGGACCGGTGATCACATTCCCGCGGAAGACCTCCTCCTTCATCCCGTCGTCGGCGTAAATGGCCAGGTTGTGCGGTAGGACATCCTCGTTCACGAAGGTCAGCTGCATGGCGGAGCCGGCCGGTACGACGAGTACCTCCTTGTCGAACCTGCCGTTCTTCGCGGTGATCTCCTGGACCGCGGCTGGCCTGGCGTCTGCTTCGGCCCAGACCCCAGCATCACTTCTGGCCGTCGCTGCCCGGCCGGTCACACCCGCGTAGTTTGCCGGCGTCGAATCCTGTTTCCCACCGGTGGCCTTGCTCGCGTGGTCAGCCTCACTTCCGTTGCCGCATGCTGTGAGCAAGCACACCGCCATCAACGCCAGCGCCCGTGTCAGTCTGGCTTTCATGTCGCTCCCCCAGCGCCGCAGGCTCCGGTCCCTGCGCCCCGGCGTGGGCCTTCCGTCCGTCCGCTGGGCCGGTCTTTGAAGCATGAGTTTTATCTCCTTTCTCACGGGCCGCTTCCGTCCCGCTTCCAGAAAGGAGTGTTGCCTTGCGAGGCGCGGAGGAAATCGCTAGAAACTACGCTTCAGACTCCCAAAGATCCTGCGCTGGGGTCTGACTGGGACTCTGTTTCCGGATGCCACTAGCAGGAAACTGCTAGTTGTGGCTCAAGTAATGTCGAGTTTGGGAGCGTGCGTGGCGGCCTCGGTCCGGTTGCTCGCACCCGTCTTGCCGAGGATGCTGCCGACATGCTTTGTCACCGTGCTGAGCGCAATCACCAACTCGTCCGCGATCTGCTGATTGCTGCGCCCGCGCGCGATGAGGCGCAGGACCTCGCTCTCGCGTACTGAAAGGCCGGCCACCGAGCCCGGCTTCTTCGATACGTTGCCGGCATCAATGTCTCCGAGGCTCGCAAGAAAGTCATCAATCGTCCGCGTACCCTGGATCGCATCACCCAGCGGCGACTTGCCGTCAATCAGGGCAAATCGTGCATTCGTGATCCGGGAGGCTAGCTTCATCGACTCCTCGACCGGTATGTTGTGATAGTCGTGCGGATGCAGGAGCAACGTGGGCGTTCTCAGCGCCGGTAGCAGCTCCTCGATGTCTGAGGCGACCCAGGCCGTCGCCATGATCTCCCAGTCCCTCTGGGTCATACACTCCCTGAGGCGCGCGATTTCGGCACGTTCCTCTCCTGATGATCCTCGATCGAACGCAACAATCCACGTTGCAAGAAAGAAATCCCAGTTGCTGCGCGCTAGCTCGATAGCCGAGACCACAGACCACGTGCGCCCTGACGTTGCGCACGGAGCGAGAACGAGAGCGTGTACGCGCCGAGGATTCTCAATCGCATACCGCACCGCGGTGTGGCCAGATGCGTGCGAGCCCATCAGCACGAATCGGTCGAGTTGAAGCCGGTCGACCACGGCTTCGAGGTCGCGCTGTGGCGCATCCATGCCGTAATCGGCCGATAGGCTGCGCTGGGACATTCCCTGACCCCGGCCATCGTACTGAATCACGCGATACCTCTTCGACAAAGCAGTTGACCAGGAATTGATAAAGTGCTGGCTTGGGAAGAGCTGCAGGTGGCTAGCCGGACCAGGCATGAAGACGAACGGTAAGCCCGCCCCTCGGGCAGCATAGGCGATGCTGTAGCCATCGCTGGTGGTCACGTACTGCACAGGCGGTGGCTCCATCGTAGCCGCGATTATAGCGTGGCATCGGTCATTCCGAGCGCCAGTGAGGTCTCGCTCTCCAAAGCAGGGCGGACCGTCCAGTGGACGGTCCGCCCTGCTAAAGCGCAATAGTCCCTCGCTTGAGAGGGCTCGGCACGACAAACAGGCGCTACTTCCCCCACAGCTCCTTGGTCGCCAGCTTCGAACCCTCGACCATCGCGCGGAACTTTGCCCAGCAAACCTCCGGGTGGCCGACGCGCGAGCCCATGCCGCAGTCCGTCCCCGCGATCACCTGCTCCTTGCCCATTAGCTTCGCATAGCGGATCAGACGGTCCGCCACCACCTGCGGGTGCTCGATCGTGTTCGAGACGTGGCTGACCACGCCGGGCATGTAAGACGCACCGTCCGGCAGCTTCACCGTCTCGAAGACGTGGAAGTCGGCATCGTGCTGTGGGTTCGCCGCCTCCACCGAGTAGCACTCGGCCTTGATCTTGAACATGATGTCCACGAAGTCCTTGAGCGGGATGTCGTCCATGTGCGGGCCGTGTTGGCTGCCCCAGCAGGTGTGGAACCTGACCAGCTCCCGCGGGACGTTCTTCAGCGCCTGGTTCAGCGCCTCCACCCGCAGGTCGGCGTACTTGCGGTACTCCGGGACCGTCATGTCCGGGTACATCTGCCAACCGTCCGGCAGGTCCGGGTCGTCGATCTGCAGGATGAAGCCCGCGTCGGTAATCGCCTTGTACTCCTCCGCCATCGCGTCGGCGATCGCGAACAGGAACTCCTCATCCGTCTTGTAGTGCTCGTTGTACATCCAGTGCTCCATCGTCCCTGGAGCAACGGCGGGCAGGTAGCCTTCGATGCCGCTCACGCCCTGCAGCGCCGCCTTCAGGTTGGCGATGTCTTCCTTGTACGCGTCCTGACCGATGTATTTGACCGGCCCAACGCAGAACACCATGCGTCGCACGCCGTCAGTACTGCCCGCCACCACGCCACCGCCACCGGCGATTGCACCCTGTCCCTGGTTGAAGCCCCCAAGCGATGGCGGGCCACCGGCGCGCGCCGGGAAGCCCAGCCTGCCGAACTCCGGGAAGTCGCGGCGGTCACGGCCCTGGACGTCGTGCGGCGTCGGGCCCTCACCGGCCTTGAACTCGCGAATCTCCAGGCCGCTGAGTCGCTGGCGCGGGTAGCCGGAGAAGCCGCCTGTCTTGCCGAACTCGCCGTCGTTGATCACGTCGAAGCCGGCCTTGACCTGCTGGTCGACGATCTCTTTGACGGCGCTGGGCAGGCGCTTGTGGAACTCGTCCTCGCGTCCCGGAGCCATCATCTCGCGCAGGTCGCCCGGCCGCGGCAGGACGCCGGCGTGGGAGACGATGATCCGGTCGGTGCTTCGCTTCACTTCAAAGGTCCCTTCTACTCAGGTGACGGGGTGCTACTAGCGCTGCCAAGTCTAGCGCAGTCCGCGTTTACAGGCGCATCCACGCCAACCTGGCTAGAATGTCGCGACGAAGGAGACTCCACATGCCCGAAACCGACGCCCAGACCGTCGCAGCGCTGATGGCGCTCGACCCCAGGATGGACACCGCGATGGCCGGCGGCGACGGCGCGACACTGGAGTCCCTGCTCGCGCCCGATTTCATCTACACGCACTCCAACGGCAACTCCCAGGCCAAACGCGAGTTCATCGACGCCATCGTCCGGCGCGAAGGGCGTCCGCGACGCGACCTCAGCGAGATCGCCGGCGAGGTACACGGCGACGTCGGCGTCACGCGCGGCAACCTCGACGTCGTCTACTACGACGAGCGTCCCACCCTCTACTTCCGCTACGTACGCGTCTACCGCCTCAACGCCTCGGGCTGGCAGCCAATCTCGCACCGCACCGTCTACGCCAAAGACCGCGAAGCCTAACAGCCCGCCTGCCCGTCTGCCCGTCTGCCCGTCTGCCCGTCTGCCCGTCTGCCCGTCTGCCCGTCTGCCCGTCTGCCCGTAGAACCCTACAGCGCCGCCTGCTGCATCGGCGGCAGGCCCACCACCTCACGCCCGTAGGCCAGCCCGTGGACGTCCCACATCAGCCCGTGGTGCGCCGCCGCGACGTTGCTGTCGCGCCACAAGCGCTGCAGCTCCGCGCTGTTGTACACGCTGCTGCCCCCAGACGCCTCGAAGACGCTGTTCGCCGCCGCCCGGCAGAGCTGCGTCCCGTACGCCACGTTACGGCGGCACTCGGCGCGGTCCAGCGCCGTCGCCTGCGCGGCCGGCATGTAGCAAAAGCGTCGCGCCGTGGAGAGCAGCAGCGCCCGCGCCGCATCGACGTCCGCCGTCGCCTTTGCCAGGCGCGTGATCGTCGCCGCCTGCTCCGCCGCCTGGCGCGCATTGCCGGAATCGAGCCGCTTGCGGATCCGCTCGCCGGCAACCTTCAGCGCCGCCCGCGCAATGCCCAGCTCCGGCCCGACCAGGGGCAGGCTGAACGTGAAGTCCATCGCCGCGCAGTACAGCGGCGATCCGTGCAGCGCCGCGCCGGCGCCGCGTCCCTCCGAGAGCGTTTTCGCCTGCACCACGCGCTCATCCGGGATGAACACGTTATCGAGCACGATCGTCTTGCTGCCCGTGCCCTTGAGGCCCACCGTGTCCCAGTCATCGACGATCTCGAAGTCGCCGCGCTTGATCAGGAACCAGCGCCGGTCGCCTGGCGGCTCGCCGGGCTTGAGGTCGATCGCCGCCGTCAGCCAGTTGCAGTGGTCGACACCGCTGGAGAAGAAGCCGCGCCCCGTCCACCGGAAACCGCCTTCGACCGCCTCAGGCATCCCCACCGTGTTGACGACGGAGGAAACCAGCGAGTCCGGGTTGCCGAAGACCTCTGCCTGGACCTGCTCCGGGTACTGGCCGATCAGCCACATGTGCGCCGCCCATAGCGCGTACACCCAGCCCGTGGAGCTGCAGCCCTCGGCCAGCACCGCCGTCACCTCAATCAGCGCATCGAGGTTCAGCTCCGCTCCGCCGAAGCGCTTCGGCACCTCCAGCGCCATCAGCCCGGAGTCCAGCAACTCGCGCACGTTCTCCGCGGGCAGGCGGCGCTCGGTCTCGGCCTGCGGCACCCGCGCAGCCAGCTTTGGCGCCAGACGGTGAGCGATCTCCAGCGCCTCTGCCAGCGTCTCGTAAGCAAGCTTCATGTTCGAATCAGCCATCGTTCGCGACTGCATTATCACCGTTAACCCGCCGCCTGCAAACCGCCGCGCAGTTGACTCGATTTGCCCCTAAAGGGGACTATGGCCCGCGACGGAGGCAGGCTTGGACGCAGGTCCCTACACCCACGCAGCGCTGCTCGAATCGGCGCGCGCGCTGGCGCCACAGATCGCCGCGGCGTCTGATCGCCTCGACGTCGACCGGCGTCTGCCCGACTCGCTGGTCACCGCGATCAAGGGCGCCGGCCTCTATCGCATGCTCGTCCCGCGCTCGATCGGTGGCGCCGAGCTCAACCTGCATGAGTTCTCCGAGGTCATCGAAGAGCTCGCCAGGTCTGACGGCAGCGTCGCCTGGACGGTGTCGCAGAACAGCGGCATCTGTCGCATGGCCGGTTACCTGCCGCCCCAGGGTCAGCGCGAGGTCTTCGGCTTCCCGGACATGGTCCTCTCCTGGGGCAACGGCCCTTCGACAGCCACCAGAGTCCCGGGAGGCTATCGCGTCACCGGGCGCTGGGTCACCGCCAGCGGCATCCACCACGCCGTCTACACCGGCGCCCACAACGCCCCGATAGTCGATGCCCAGGGCGCGCCTCTGCTCAACGCCGACGGCTCGCGCCAGACCGTGACGCTCTTCTTCCCGACTGCGGACATCGCGATCGAGGACGTCTGGCACGTCTCCGGCCTGCGCGCCACGGGCAGCGACACGTACTCGGTCACCGGCCTCTTCGTGCCGGATCATCGCGCCGCCTTCGAGCAGCCGTTCGAGCCGGGCACGCTCTACCTCTTCGGCACCACGAACGTCTTCGCCACGGGCTTCGCGTCCGTCGCCCTCGGCATCGCCCGCGGGGAGCTCGACGCCTTCCGCGACCTGGCAATGAGCAAGTCGCCCCGCGGCATAGAGGGCCCGCTCAGCGGCCAGCAGTTCGCCCAGATGCGCCTCGCCGAAGCCGAAGGCACCTGGCGCGCCGCGCGCGCCTTCCTGCACCGCACCGCCGACGAGTGCTGGGAGACGGTCGGCCGCACCCGCGAGTTCGACCTCGACACGCGCATCAACCTCCGCCTCGCTACGACCTTCGTCATCCAGCGCTGCGCCGAGGTCGTCGACACGGCCTACCGTCTTGCGGGTTCCACCGCCATCTTCACCGGCAACGTCTTCGAGCGCCGCTTTCGCGACATGCACGCCGTCACGCAGCACATCCAGGCCCGCGACGACCACTACGAGCGCGTAGGCCGCTACCTCCTCGGCCTCGAACCGGACCGCGGCTGGCTGTAGCGCGCCTCGAACACATCTGTCGTCCTGAGCCGTCGAGGCGAAGGACCTAAGCAGCGCGTCTTAGACTGACGGCCCGCTGCCAGAAGATGCGTCGCTTAGGTCCTTCGGCTGCGGCCTCAGGACGACAGGGCTTCCTCTAACCCGTCGCCTTCTCCCCTTCATGCTCCATCTCGATGTGGTACCGGATCAGCGCCGCGTAGCGGTAGACCACATGCGCGAACTTCCCGTAGGGCAGCGCCAGGAACAACGCCGCCACAATGCCCAGGTGCACCGTCAACAGCGTCCCTGCCGCGGCCGTCTCGCGCAGCACCAGCAGCGCCAGCCCCGTCACGCTCGTCAGGATCAGCAGCAGCAGAAACGCGTAGTCCATCGCCAGCATCGGCTCGTGCGCCGGCTCCTTGTCCGAGCGCCATTTCAGCCAGACCAGCCCCAGCCCGCCGATCACGATCAGCACGCCGCCCAGCGTCCCCGTGACTACCGGGATGCTCAGGTAGTCGTACGGCGCGTCCTTGCCGAGGAAGTTGTGGTACACCGCGGCCACTGTCGTCGAGACGAGGTCCAGCAGCACGCCGAGGACGAGCGCGTGGTGCATGAACCGCCGCGACTGCGATTTCAGGGGCGTCGGGTAGTCACAGCCGTCGCCGCCGCCCTTCAGATACTCCAGCCCAAACGCATCCTTCGAAGCCCGCCAGAACGACGCGCCATCGATCATCTGCCCCGCGCGGGCGTTGGTGGCGCGCCAGAAGCGCACGCCGCCGATCGCCAGGATCGCCAGCCAGTAGCCCGAGAGCACCAGCGCCGGCAGCACCATCGCGTAGTACGGGATGATCCGGAAGAACGACCCCTCTTCGGCGTCCTCGGCGAACAGCACGTCGGCG
>DATDOP010000085.1:0-9019 GCA_035293185.1 Dehalococcoidia bacterium
GGCTTCGTAGGGCGCTCGGGGCAGCGTCTGCATGATCGCGTTCGCGAGGTCGGAGTCGACGCCGCAATAGCCGACGATCTGGCGGTCCGGCGTCAAGAAGTCTTCGTTAGCGCTGTGTTCGCGGAGGAACTCCGGGTTGAAGAGGATGCTGTGCTGCGGATTCAGGCGCTGCAACTTCTCGGTCGTACCGGGCAGGACTGTCGACTTGATAACGATGGTTCTACCGGTACGCAGGTGGTTGATCGCATCGGCGACAGCAGAGTCGTCGAAACCAACGCCAGCAACGTAGGGAGTGGGTACGCAGACGTATACCAGCTCAGCCTCGTTGATCTCCTTCAAGGAGCCGAGGCCCTTCGCCGGGTCATAGAGAAGCGGCTGGACGCCCGTGAGTTCCAGGTAGTTGCGGACGGCGCCACCCACGACGCCGACGCCCATGATGCCTATCCTGCGAAGATCAAACTTGCTGCTGGCCAAGAATCCGGACCTCCATTCCTACGCGACCTTCGTACGTCCATTGTGTTTTTCGGCCAACGCATACGCCTGCGGTAGGCCTGCGCGGGTTTCAACTGCATCGTCTTTGAGTCGGTAGAGGACCTCCTCCAGGAGTTGGCGGTTCCAGCTGATCGCCCTGGCAAGCATGCCGAAGACCATGAACTGCACGCCGAGGAAGAGCAGGACTGAGCCGGCGATCAGAGACTGCAGATGTCCCTGGCCCTCGCCCTGAGTGACGAAGTAGAGAAAGCGCAGGAAAGGCAAGGTGCCGGCGAGAGCAAACACCAGGCCCAGCGTGCCGTAGGCCTGGAGCGGCCGGTAGCGCAAGAAGGACTGGAGGATGACGAGACCGGCCCGCCAGATGTGTCTGGGAAGACCGCGGATCAGGCGCGAAGGGCGATCAACGTAACGCGCTTCGAGGGGCAGGCTAACGATGCGCAGCCGGCGATCGAGGGCGTTGAACAGGGTCTCGTGGGTATAGGTATGGCCGGAAAGCACGTTGAGCGAGAGGGCGGCTTCGCGGCTGTAAGCGCGGTATCCGGAAGACACGTCCACGCCGGGGAGGTTCAGCACGCGCTGCATGACAAAGTTGGCGACACGGTTGCCCTGCTTGTTGGCCCAGCGCATCTTGAGGCCCTCGAGCACGCGGCTGCCGACCACGAGGTCTGCTTCGTGATGCAGGATAGGGCCGATCAGCTCCGGGATCCGCGTCTGGTCGTAGTGGTTATCCGCGTCCGTGTTGACGACAATGTCGGCACCGCGTGCGAGCGCCTCGTTGATTGCGCGTTGGAACGTATAGGCGAGGCCGCGATTGAGACCATTCGAGATCACGTAATCGGCGCCGGCCGCGAGAGCAACATCCACGGTGCGGTCACGGGAGCCGTCATCGAGGACAAGGACTTCGACCCGAGAAACGCCAACGATGTGGCGAGGGATCTCGTGGATCACCGCGGCGATGTTTTCTTCTTCGTTGTAGGCGGGGATGGTAACGATTACCTTCATCTGGTGTCCTTTCCGCGGTAGGAGCGGGCTTTCTAGCGCTCCGTTAACCTGAATCCCGCCGGGTTAACTCGATCTAAATAGTCGGCAACTCCCGCCTCGCTGTTTAGCCGGTGAACCATGTATTCGTAGACTGACGCCGTGATTTGCGCCGGCTTCTGCTGGGGCGCCAGTCTCGCAAGATCGACTCGGTAGATGGTGACCTGATCCTGCGGCGTTGCCGTGATCGTCTGGACGAGCTCGAAGGCCGGATTTTCTTCGAAGTAGCGGTTATGGGAGGGAGAGCTGAAGCCCGCGTCCAGGGTGCTGATCACGACGTACTCGATGTCGCGGTCCTGGAGCTCAGCCAGCAGGTCTGTTTCGGCCAACCCGATGAAGTAGCCCTTCTGGGGGTAGCGCGTCAGATAGAGCCAGGCTTCACCGGGGGAGTCTGACGCCATCTTGTGGCCTTCCCAACGGAAGAGAGTGCTGCGACGGCTGACAGGTAGCGCTGCGCCGGGCGAAGTATCGAGGTCGACTTCGACAGTTGGCAGCTGATGGATGGGATAGGCGCCGTCCGTGAGGAAGTAGAGATGGCTGTAGTAGAGGCGTGAAGACAGGATCGCTGCTCCCGGCTCGACGTTCTGCATCAGCCAAGATGCGGTCTGGTGCGATAGCGAGTTGTCCCAATCGTCCTGCAGCGTAGCGACTTTGGCCTGCGAGAGCGATGTGCCACTGGACAGGACAATGGCTGCGAGGACCGCGGCAACCGCGAGCGCACCGCCGCCGCCAAGCGCGCGCAGCCGGGGGCCGAGGTCTACAGAGCTGCCGGCTGTTACGAGCCAGGCCGCAGCGCCACCCAGCGCGAGGTAGGAAAGGTAGATGACAGGCAGCTGATCCCGCAGTGAGAGCCCGCGATCCGCCACAACCATGAAGAAGGACGCATAGAGCAGGATGCTAACGATGACGCTTCCTGCGGCGCGGGATCGGGGTGCTGACCAGAGGAGCCAGCCGATGGCGCCGAGGATTAGGACCGCCGGCTGGACGTTTGGCAGGAATATGCGGGTCAAGTAGGCCCCGCTGTTGGCAAGGTAATTGCTTTCGAATTGCCATGCGGTCGAGTCGAGGCCGGTGAAGAACAGGACGTTCCAGGCGGACAGAAGCAAGGCAGCTCCCGCAATCGTTAACCGGTTGGCTGCGAACCGCGTAGGGGCAAGCCTGAGAAGGACGAGGAAGACCGCGAAGCCAACCAAAGACATGGCTGTCATGACGGTGCCAAGGCGGCCCGCGGGCGGTCCCAGGAAGAGATGGCCGGTCTGGATGTAGACCCAGACGAACCACCAGGCCGTCGTGGCGGCAAAGCCCGCGAACCAGGCAGGGAGCGCCTTCTTCCAGCCGGACTCAAAGCCGTAGAGCAATGAGATGATCACCGGGAGTGGCAGGAACAGGACGGATGCTTCCTTGACCAAGAATGAGGCGCCCAGCAGGGCGCCCGCGGCGGCCATGCGCGGTACGCTGGAGCCGGCGCCCCAATATACGAGCAGCGCAGCCAGTAGAAACGAAACCTGCGTGCTATCGAGGTACAGCGTGGTGCCGAGCCCGCGTAAGTAGAGAGAGGCCGCGGCCGCGATCCCCGCGACGCCTCCGCCCCATGGACCGAAGAAAGCGCGGCCCAGGAAGAACAGGAGAATCACGTTCGCGACCACGGCGAGCCGGGGCACCAGGTGGGCGGCTTCGAGCGAAGTGCCTTCGAGCTTGAAGGCGCCGGCCAGGATCGCCGGGTAAAGAGGCGCGCGGTGCGTAATAGGTTCGCCGGTTGGGTAAGTTAACCCTTCGCCGTTGGCGATGTTGAGCGCCTCAGCGATGTACAGCGACTGGTCCGAATTGAGGGGCGAACGGTGCGCAGTGAATACGGGTAGACAGAGCACAAACAGAAACGCGACGGTTGTGGCCGTCAGGAGTGTCTGATCCCATGGCCGGCCGCGGGCTTGCTGCAGCGACTTCCTTGTCGTTTCGAGTGAGGCCTGCATCAGATATTGGCTACCGTCGTTCCTTCGTGAAGTGGGCTTCCTGGGCAAAGCAATGAAGGAGCAGGCTGCAATTCGAGCCCGCTCCTTCATGCTTCATTCCCTTACCTGTGCCCCATCCTGGGGCGTTGGTGTTGCGAGTTTCCTTACTTGCGGGAGTGGACCCAGGCCATTGAGCCGGTCAGAGCGACCGCGACCGCGAAGGCCACGAGCGCGTAGGACAAGCTGCTTGAGCTGGAGTCCAGGTAACCACCGCTACCGGTTGACGGCAGGGCGTTGGCGTCGCCGCCGACGGCGCCGCTATTGCCCGGGTCGACCGGGGCTGCGGGTGGCTGACCAATCGGCGCACCGCCGACGGTCGGGAACTGCGCACTCGACGGCTCGCCGCCTACGACTACGTCGGTCTCGGCGCCGAAGGTAACCGCTTGCGAAAACGCAAGGCTACCGATCGACAAACCAACGATCGCAGCGACCGCCGCCAGAAATGTTCCCTTCTTGGCTAAAATCCCCACATTCATTCTCCTTCCTATGATGGTCTCAGGGCTTGAGCCCAAGTGGGAGGAGGGCTCGCACTCTTTATCGACGCAAAATAAGGGGACTTGAGCCCTGAAGTGCTTGCGAATGCATTACGTCCTTGGCAATCCTGCGCCACCTCTCAACTTCGTCTCTAAAGTGACGAGAATCAGATTCAGAAGACGGTCATGGATGACGAACTAGTCCGAAGGAAACGGAAGGCCGCTAAAGTGAATTCCAGCAACTACCTGGCGCTTCCGCTCATGCTGCTCGGCGTGGTCCTTACGACCTTTTCGTTCTACAAGCTTCGAGCTGAGGACCAACCGGCTTCGCCTGCGCCGACGGCAGCGAGTCTTGAGGACTTGAGTAGCTGGGTACCGCCGACGCCTCAACTCGAATCTCAGCCGTCTGTAAGCACCGCGCCAATCGTCCGGGTCAGCGTGCCGCGCGTAGGCATCAACGCGCCGGTTGAGGTGCTTACGCTGGACGGCGCAGGCGCCATGCAGGACCCGAGCACTCCCAACTCCATCGCCTGGTACGACTTCTCGGCGCGTCCGGGACAGCTGGGTAATGTCGTGCTTGCCGGGCACGTTGACTATGAGCACTACGGTCCGGCTGTGTTTTGGCACCTGCGTGATCTGAAGCCGGGAGACCAGGTCGAGGTGTCGTTGGCGGACGGGACGGTGTTTGCCTACGAGGTCGCGACCTTGAATTACTACGACGCCGAAACCGCGCCCGTGAAGGACATCACCGGCCCAACGCCCTACGAGGCAATCACCTTGATCACCTGCGGCGGGAACTTCAACCGCAGCAACCTGAGTTACAACCAGCGCCTCATCGTGCGCGCGACGCGTGTCTCCCCGACAGCGTCGGCTCAGTAAGACAGCAACGTCCCTGAAACACTCCCGGCGAATCCAGGTACTACACTTGGAGACGTGGAGAGCAATGAGTCCAGTTTGATTGACGCGGGACCGCTGACCAAACAGCTACAGCACGCCCTCAATGAGATGGCACGCGATCGAGTGATCGAGCGCATCTGGCAGGGCGATTACGAGCTGTGGAGCGACGACCCAACCGAGATTACCGAGCCCAATCGTCTCGGCTGGCTGGATGTCGCGGAGACGATGCGTGGCGAGACGAGCGCGCTGCGGCGGTTCGCGATCGACGTGGCGGGCGATGGCTACCGCAAGGCAGTGCTGTTTGGGATGGGCGGTTCGAGTCTGGCGCCTGAGGTCTTGCAGCGCACGTTGGGCACACGGCCGGGCCTGCTGGAGCTCGAGGTCATGGACTCGACGCATCCCGACGCGGTGCTGGACCTGGCGGCTCGGCTGGACCTGCAGCGGACGCTGTTCATCGTCGCGAGCAAGTCCGGATCAACGATCGAGACGCTAACGCACTTCGAGTACTTTTGGAGCCTGGTCCCGGACGGCCGCCATTTCGTGGCGATCACCGATGAAGGCTCTGTCTTACAGAAGCTGGCGGAGGAGCGCGCGTTCAGGCAGGTGTTTCTCAACCGGCCAGACATTGGCGGGCGCTATTCGGCGCTGTCTTACTTCGGTATGGTGCCCGCGGCACTGATCGGCGCGAACCTGGACGAGCTGCTATCGCAAGCTTCGGCGATGGCCGCGCAGTGCCGCAGTGAGAACGTGGCCGAGAATCCGGGAGCGCCGCTGGGTGCGCTGATCGGTGAGGCGGCGCTGGCCGGCCGCGACAAGCTGACGCTGCTGTTGCCGCACGGTTTGGAGTCTCTGGGGGACTGGGTAGAGCAACTGCTCGCGGAGTCCACGGGCAAGAAAGGCAAGGGCGTGCTGCCGGTGGTGGGCGAGCCGCCCGGCCCTGCAGGCACCTACGGCGCCGATCGTCTGTTCGTGGCGGTCGGTGAGTTCAGCGACCTCGCTGGATTCGAAGCAGCCGGGCATCCGGTGGTGAAGCTGCCGCTAACCGGCAAGCAGCAGCTGGGCGCGGAGTTCTTCCGTTGGGAGTTCGCGACCGCGGTTGCGGGCGAGAGACTGCGAATCAACCCTTTCGACCAGCCCAACGTGCAATCTGCGAAGGACGCGACCTCGCGCATCCTGGCCTCCGGTATCACCGAAGCGGAAGCCACGCCTTCGATTTCCGACGTGCTGGCGACAGTGAAGCCAGGTGACTACATCGCGGTGCTGGCCTATCTGCCGCGAAACGCCGCCATCGAAGCAGACGTCCAGGCCCTGCGACTGGACCTGCGCGACCGCTACCTGGTTGCGACGACGCTGGGCTTTGGGCCGCGTTATCTGCACTCGACAGGGCAGCTGCACAAGGGCGGACCAAACAGCGGCGTCTTCATTCTGCTCACGGACGAACCGATGCGGGACGCCGAGGTGCCGAGCCGGCCGTACACCTTCGGAGGGCTGCACCGGGCCCAGGCGCTGGGCGACCTGCAGTCGCTGGTCTCCATGGGACGGCGCGTGGCCCACGTCGCGCTGCAAGGGGAGCGCACCGCGGCGATCAAAGCGCTGCGCAGAGGCATCAGCTAGCCAGAGAGGAAACGGCCGTGAAGATAGGCCTCGTAGGGTTGGGCCGCATGGGCGCGGGTATCGCGGAGCGCCTGCGCCGCAACGGTCATGACGTGGTGGGCTTCGACCAGAACCCGGCGATCTCACAGGTGAGGTCGATTGAAGAGCTGGTGCAGGGGCTGCCTTCGCCGAAGGTGGTCTGGGTCATGGTACCGGCCGGCGGCGCGACCCAGGCGACAGTCGAGGAGCTGGCCTCGATGATGAACGTGGGGGACGTCATTGTGGACGGTGGCAACTCCTATTACAAAGACAGCGTGCGCCGCGCGGCACAACTCAAGCAGAAGGGCATCAACTTCGTAGACGTCGGCACGAGTGGTGGCATCTGGGGCCTGACAGAGGGGTTCAGCTTGATGGCGGGCGGTGAACGCGCTGCGTACCTGCAGATCGAGCCGCTGCTCAAGGCGCTGGCGCCGTCGGCAGATGCGGGCTACGGCTACATGGGGCCTTCGGGCGCCGGGCATTACGTGAAGATGGTGCACAACGGCATCGAATACGGGTTGATGCAGGCGTTTGCGGAGGGCTTCGAGCTACTCGAGGCGAAGAAGGAATTCGGTTTGGACCTCGCGCAGGTGGCGGAGGTCTGGCGCAACGGCAGCGTGGTGCGTTCCTGGTTGCTGGACCTCGCTGCGCGTGCCCTCCAGGAAGACCCAGGATTAGAGAAGCTGCAAGCCTATGTGGACGACTCCGGCGAGGGGCGCTGGACGGTGCAGGAGTCCATAGAGCTGGCAGTGCCGGCGCCGGTGATCACGTCAGCGTTGCAGGCGCGCTTCCGGTCGCGTCAGGACCAGCCTTTTGGGGCGCGGCTGCTGGCGGCGCTGCGCAACCAGTTCGGCGGGCACGCCGTGAGAGCGCGATGACCGGCGAGAACCTCGACATCGTCATCGTCGGGGCGACGGGTAATCTGGCGCGCCGCAAGCTGCTGCCGGCGTTGTACGACCTGCAGGCTCAGGGGTTGCTACCGGAGCGGGGACAGATCATCGGGCTGGCGCGCAGTCCGTTCACCAACGATCAGTTCCGGGGCCTGGCACGCGAGGCAGCGCAGAAGACGGCGCGCATCGACTGGGACGACGAAGTCTGGGAAGACCTGGCGGGACGCATGAGCTTCCTGCGCCTGTCCGACGAGGGCTTCGCGGAGCTACGGCAGCAGTTGCATCAGCCGGAGCGCCTCGTTTACCTGGCGATCCCGCCGGGTGCGTTCGGCGAGGCGGTGCGGGCGCTGGCCGCAGAAGGGCTGTCGCAGGGCACAAGGCTGTTGATTGAGAAGCCGTTCGGGCGGGATCTGGCCTCCGCGTGCGCGCTGGACGCAGAGCTGCGCGAGGTGCTGGACGAATCGCAGATCTTCCGCATCGACCACTACCTGGGCAAAGAGACGGTGCAGAACATCCTGGTGTTTCGCTTCGGCAACTCGGTGTTCGAGCGGGTGTGGAACCGGGACGCGATCGACCACATCGAGATCACGGTGGCGGAGACAGGGGGCGTGGACGGGCGCGGCTACTTCTACGAGGAGGTCGGCGCGCTGCGCGACATCGTGCAGAACCACCTGCTGCAGGTCCTGTCGCTGCTGACCATGGAGCCGCCGGCGTCGTTGGACGCGGAGGCGGTGCGGGACGAAAAGGTGAAGCTGCTGCGGGCGGTGCGTCCGCTGGATCCGGCTCGCACGGTGCGCGGCCAGTACACGCGGGGGCGTATCGATGGGCGGGAGGCGCCGGGATACCGGGATGAGGAAAACGTGGCGCCCGACTCCGACATCGAGACGTTTGTGGCGACGCGGGTGGCGATCGAGAACTGGCGCTGGGCGGGCGTGCCGATCTACCTGCGCACGGGCAAGCGGCTGCCCCTGCAAGCCACCGAGATCGAGATCGCGTTCAAGGACGTGCCGACGCCGTTCTTCGAGGCGAGCGGCATCGAGCAGCTGCAGCCCAACGCTCTGACGCTGAGCATCCAGCCGGCAGAGGAGATCACGTTCTCGTTCCTGGCCAAGGTGCCGGGTCCGGATATCGGCGTGAAGCCGGTGACGATGAAGTTCAGCTACGATTCAGCGTTCGGCGTGGAGCCGGCCGAGGCGTACGAACGGCTGATCCGCGACGCGATCGAAGGGGACCAGACGCTGTTCGTGCGGGCTGACAGCGTCGAGCGGGCGTGGCAGATCGTGCAGCCGGCGCTGGACCAGCCGCCGCCCCTGCGTTTCTACGAGGCCGGGACGTGGGGGCCACAGGAGTCCGAGGCGCTGATCGCGCCGCTGCGCTGGCACCTGCGCTGAGCAAACAGCCTTCGGCGTAGCCGCCCATCTGCCGATATCTAAAGTGCAGGGCCTGCCCCGCCGGGGCGTGTAGCCAGACTCGCATGTATACTTGCGGGAGCGTGGAAGATTCACGAAACACCTCTTCATCAAGCATCTCCAGGGTCTCGACGCTGATGGCGGTACGTGTCGCCAATGTGGAGAGCATCTCAGTGCTG
>DATDOP010000086.1:0-3892 GCA_035293185.1 Dehalococcoidia bacterium
CGCACCGTCGCGCTAAACGCCGACAGCTGCTGTTCCAGGCGGCGCAGCATCTCCAGCGCGTAGCGGTCGGCCTCGTCCATCTGGTTGGTCGCCGCCTGCTCGGCCTGGCGGATGCGCGCCTGCACCTGCACCTGCGCGTCGTCCAGGACCGACTGCGCCCGCTCCTCCGCCCGCGCGATCACCGCCTGGGCCTCGCGCTCCGCGGCCTGCACCAGCGCCGTCTCGTCCAGCTTCTCCTGCGCCTCCATGTCGGCGCGCAGCAGGATGCCGTCGGCTTCGCGGCGCGCCTCTTCGAGGATCGACTCCTTCTCGGCGACGATCTCCGTGGCTTCGCGCACCTCCCAGGGCACGCTGGAGCGCATCTGGTCCACCATCTCCAGGATGCGGCGGCGGTCGACTACGACGCCCTGCCCGATCGGCATGCGGCGCGCCTCGGCTACCAGTTCTTCGAGTCTGTCGATGAGGTGCAGTATGTCCATGTCAGCTCGAGCATGCCGCGGGTTTCAACCCGCGGTGTTGCTCTCTCCCTCTGAGCATGCCGCCGGTTTTAACCCGCGGTATTGCTCACTCCCTTACGGCCCGCCGAACTTGCGCTGCAACGCCGTGGCGACGTTGGCGGGGACGAGGCCAGTGACATCATAGCCGAGCGACGCAACCTCACGGATGCGCGTGCCACTGATGAACAGGTGCTCCAGCCGCGCGATCAGGTAGACGGACTCGATCTCCGGCGCCATTGTGCGGTTCATCAAGGCCTGGTCGAACTCCGTCTCGAAGTCGGTGTTGCCGCGCATGCTGCGGATCAGCACCGTCGCGCCCTGCTCGCGCGCGAAATCGACCGTCAGCCCGCCGTAGGGGAGGACCGTGACGTTGTGCACGCCGTCCAGCGCGCCCCGGAACAGCTCGACGCGCTCCTGGGCCGTGAACAGCGTCGATTTCGATTCGGCGACGCCGATGATCAGCTTGTCGAACAGGGCGGCCGCGCGCTCGGCGGTGTCCAGGTGGCCGTTGGTCGTCGGGTCGAAGCGTCCGGCAAACAGTGCTGTGGTCAATCGATTCCCTTCACGTAGAACGTGATCCGCGTATCGCCGTAACGGCGGCTGGTCAGCTGCCGAAATCCCGCCAGCTCCTGCGGCCACAACTTGCGCTGCGAGTGCTCCACGACCAGCGTCCCCTCAAGGGAGAGCAGGCCGCTTTCGAGCACCTGCGTTAGCTCCTTCTCGGCGCGATCATACTCGTAGGGCGGGTCCGCGGCCACAAGGTCGTAGGGCCCATTGAGCCGGGCAAGCGCCTTCGCAACCTGCAGCGGCCAAACCTTGGCGCGGTCGGAAAAGCGCGTGCGGTTGAGGTTCTCGCGGATCACGTCGCAGGCCTTGGAGTCCGCTTCGACGAAGTCGCAGTACTCGGCGCCGCGGCTCAGAGCTTCGATGCCCAGCGCGCCGGTGCCGCTGTAGAGGTCGAGCACGCGGCTCATCGGTACGTCGCGCGCCGCCAGGATCTCGAACAGCGCCTCGCGCACGCGGTCGGCCGTCGGCCGCACGCCGGTGCGCGGCGGGCCCTTCAGCGTCCGCCCGCCCTGCGTCCCGCCGATCACTCTCAAAGGCACCGGTTAGCGCGCCATCCTTGTTGCTTGTTGCTTGTTCCTCGTCAGGGATTCGCGCCCGGCGTGCGCACTTCCAGCAACACGGTCTGCATCGCCCGGATCACGCCGTCGCTGACGATCAGCGCCACCTCGTAGGACCCGGGCTGCGCCGGCGCCTTCCAGACGATGTTGCCTTTCGCCTCGGCGTCGCTGGAACCGGCCTGGATCTGCCAGCTGGGCCGCAGCAGCACGCTGTTGGCCTGCGACAGGCCGACCTTGCCCGACTCTGAGAACGTGCGCAGCGGCTCCCAGAACGCCGCCGCCTCCGGGTCCTCCGAAACGTCGCTCACGGCGACGCCGGCCAGCCCGTAGCGGTAGGCCAGGTCCAGCCGGAACGCCAGGCTGAGGCTGTTCTCCAACCACACCGTGCGCTGGCCGCCCAGGCCCGGGTAGGAGAACGACACCGCGAAGGCCTCGTTGTCCCAGCGCATGCCGCTGGCGCCGTCGTCCTGGAAGATGTTCTTGCCGACGATGACCACAGACGTGTTCGGCGTGATCTGCGTTGGCGTGCGCACCTCGATGGCGCTGGCGATGCGCAGGCCCTCGTACAGCGAAATGCCGCGCAGGCCGTCCGTCGCCTTCTCGTAGCTCTGGCGCGAGACCACCAGCGCCAGCTTCTTGAAATCGACCTTGTCGCGCAGGTAGCCCATGACCTCGTCCATGCGCTTGTAGTAGGCGGCGGGGTCTTCGATGGGCGTCAGCTTGAGCAGGTCGGCGCGCGCGCTGAGCTCGCCCCAGTCGTAGGCGCCGGTGTCCCAGCTCACGCCGCTCTTCACCGGCGTCGGCAGAGTGACGCTGAGCGTGCGGTTGGCCTGGTGCAGCTGCTCGGCGAGCACGGTGATGAACGCCGTGAAGTCGGCCTTGCGCGCCGGGCTGACGTGCGCGTAATCGACGTCGACGCCGGCGTTGCCGGGCTGCAGCGCCAGCTGCACCAGCGCGGTGATGTGCTCGCCGCGCAGCGAAGGCGAGGCGAGCACGGCGTTCACGGCGTCGTCGTGCTCCGGCGTGGACGCGCGGACCGTGGGCACGATGTTGCCGTCGGCCTGCGACAGCGTGCGCGAGGCGCCGGCAAGCTTGCCGTCGGCCTGGGGCGCGAAGTCCACGGGGTTAACCGTGGTGAGGATGCTCATGGCAGCGGCATCCGGCGTCTTTTCGGCGGGCAGGAAGCCCGTCACCTGCACGGCGCTGGACGTCAGCCGCAGCGCCGCGATGTTATCGGGGATCTCGCTCACCTCGCCGGTAACGGCGGCGCCGTTGTTCACCAGCGTCGCCGAAGCCAGGCGGTCCCAGCTGCCGTTGTCGAACGTGTAGAGGCCGATGTTGCGGCCGTCGCTGACCGGCTGCAGCAGGTTGAACGTCAGCTGATAGGGGCCCTCGCCCTCCTGCTCCGGCACGTCCTCGAAGAGACGGCTCAGCGCCTCGTAGCCCTCCGGTACCTTCGGCGCCGCGCCGGCCAGCGGCGAGCGCTCGTTGCCGGCGCTGTTCGACGTCGAACCGCCGTCGTCATCGCCGCCGCCGCCGAACAAGGAGAACGGCGACACGACGAGGAAGAGCAGGACCAGCCCGATGACGCCCATCCCGATGAAGATGATGCTCGCGGAGCGGTCCGTGGTCTCGGACTCAGACTCGAGGATCTCGTCGAAGGGTCCCGGCTCTCTCAACGCGGCCTCAGTTGGACCTTAACGGTCAGCGGCTGATTGTTGCGCAGGACCGTGACGTCGACGTTTGCCGACGCCGGCGTCAGGCCCAGCGCGCTGAGTAGCGTGAATTGCGGCGTCAGGTCGAACGTACCGATCTTAGTGACGATATCGCCGGCGCGGAGCCCGGCAGCCGATGCCGGGCTGTCCGCGAAGACGTTCTCGAGCACGGCGCCGTTGGTCTGGGTCAGTCCCTTCGATTGCGCGACCTCCTCGTCGAGGTCGGTGTGTTCGACGCCGAAGTAGGGGCGCGGGAAGCCGCCCGTCCTGATCATCGAGTCGACGATGGGGACGAAGATGCGGCTGGAGATCGCGAAGGAGATGCCGAAGAGCGGGTCGCCGCCGCCGAGGTCGCGGAAGGTGTTGATCCCGACGATCTGACCGTCGAGGTTCAGCAGCGGCCCGCCGCTGTTGCCGACATTGGTCGCGGCGTCCGTCTGGATCAGGTCTTCCAGCCACACGTTGCCCAGCTGCTTGCGCCGCTCCAGGCCGCTGACCACTCCCACCGACACGCTGTTGAAGTAATCGATGTCCGGGCTGCCGATGGCGAGGACGG
>DATDOP010000087.1:0-2824 GCA_035293185.1 Dehalococcoidia bacterium
CGTCAGGTCAAAGACTCCGGAGGACAGTGAGACGGTAACCACGGTGCCCTCTTCCTCGATGTGACGGACCCAGGTCAGGGGCAGGCCGTCTTGTTCCTGGCAGCCGGGCCTGGGCGTAAAACGGCCGATTCGGAGGATCGAAGCGGCCAACGATGTCTCGAGCGGGTAGACGCTTGTCTTGCAGCACATTTCGGGGGCCTCCGTAGTTCATGCAGCGATGGTACGCAGTCCGGTCGGTCGCGATATGACGAACGTCTTACGGTTGTGTAACAAGCGTGTGGCGTAGGAAGGGCATAGGGCATAGGGCAGGCGGTTGGAGGTGTGGGAGAGGGCGCGCGGCAGTTGGGCTGGTGGAGGGCGGAGCGTGGTCTGACGGGGCGTCTCGGAATGACGGCGGGGACGGGGGCAAGCCTGAAGGCAGGCAGCTACGTCTTGTCCCCGCTTCGTCTGGAGGAAGACGTCCCGAGGGTGTGCGCGGCAGCTTGCACGTTTGCACGTTTGCCCACGGGTGCTGGCCGAGTGGGGTGATAAGGTCAGGCGGTGGAGAGCGGGCGTGGGCTAGACGACTCGGGGCGGTGGCAGACGCCGAGCCTGGCGGTCGCGGCGCTGATCGTGGCGGCGGGGTTCCTGGGCAGCCGGCTGCTGGGCCTGCTGCGCAGCGTGATCGTCGCCGAGGCGTTCGGCACGCGGCCGGAGCTGGACGCCTACTGGGTGGCGTTCCGGCTACCGGACCTGGTGTTTCAGCTGCTGGCGGGCGCGACGCTGGCGAGCGCGTTCATCCCGACTTTCGCGGGCGTGCGGACTCGGGAGGGCGAGGCCGCGGCGTGGCGGCTGGCGAGCAGCGTGCTCAACCTGGTGCTGCTGGCGACGGTGGCGTTTGCGTTGGTGGCGTTCCTGGCGGCGCCGAAGCTGGTGCCGCTGCTGGCGCCGGGCCTGGGCGAGGGGACGGGCCGCGAGACGGAGCTGAACGACCTGGCTGTTGACCTGACGCGGCTGATGCTGGTTTCGCCGGTGCTGTTCGCGATCAGCGGCATGTTCATGGGCATCCTCAACGCCCGCCGGCATTTCCTGATGCCGGCGCTCGCGCCGATGTTCTACAACCTGTCGATCATCGTGGCGGCGCTGGTGTCGGACGACGTGAATGCGCTGGCGGTAGGCGTAGTGGCGGGCGCGGCGTTGCACCTGGCGGTGCAGCTGCCGGACCTGCGCTACGCGGGCATGGCGTACAGCTTCGTTGCCGACTGGCGTGAGACGGCGGTGCGCGAGGTGGGCCGGCTGATGGCGCCGCGCATGCTGGGGCTGGCGGCGACGCAGATAAACTTCTACTTCGTGGGCATCTTCTTCGCTTCGACGTTGAGCGCGGGGGCGATCAGCGGCCTGAGCTTCGCCTGGCTAATCACGATGACGCCGCTGGGCATCGTGGGCATGGCGATCTCGACGGCGGCGTTCCCGACGCTGGCCGACCAGGCTGCGCGCAACGATGCGGTGGGCATGGCGGAGACGCTGGGGCGGGCGCTGCGGTTGATCCTGTTCCTCAGCCTGCCGATGGGCGTGGGGCTGGCGCTGCTTTCGAAGCCGCTGGTGGTCGTGCTGCTGCAGCGCGGGGCGTTCGATGCGGAGTCGACGCGGGTGACGGCACAAGCGCTGCTGTTCTACGGGCCGGCGCTGTTCGCGCACAGCGGCATCGAGATCCTGAGTCGCGGGTTCTACGCCCTGGGGGACACAAAGACGCCGGTGCTGGTCGCGGTGGGCTCGATGCTGATCAACGTCGTCCTTGCAGCGACGCTGGTGGGGCCGCTGGAGGTGCGCGGGCTGGCGCTGGCGCTGTCGCTGGCGACGACGCTGGAGTTCGCGGCGCTGTACTTCGCGGTCGGGCGGCGTATACCCGGGCTGGTGGGCAAAGACATGGCGGCGGCGCTATCGCGGATGGCGCTGGCCTGTGGGGTGATGGCCGGTGCGGCGGGCGCCTGCCTGGCGGCGCTGAGTTATGGGGCGTCGCTGGAGCTGGAGAGCGGTTTCGCCGCGCTGGCGGTCGTGGTGGCCTGCGCGGCGGTTGGGGCGCTGGCATACCTGGGGGCCTCGGCGGTACTGGGGTTGTCGGAGACGCGGCTGTTGTTGGGGAGGGTGCGGGGGCTGGCGCGCGGTGCGTAACGGGACGGTTTCGGTGTGTGGCCCGAAAAGGCGCATTCGTCTATGCTTTATACGCAATGGAAATCTACTGGCTGGGCCACGGCTGCTTCCGGATGCGGGGTCGAGAGGCGACGGTCGTGACCGACCCGTGCCCGCCTTCGACGGGCTACAAGATCGGCAAGCTCAACGCCGATATCGTGACGATTAGCCGCAACCACCCGGAGAGCAGCTACCGCGAGGCGCTTAACCCCGAGGCGAAGGTGCTTACCGGCCCGGGCGAGTATGAGATTGCCGGCGTGCTGATTTCCGCTATCGACACGGACCGCGCTGACCGCCTGGACGGGCACAGCCGCAACGTGGCCTACGTGATCGACATCGACGACATCAAGGTCTGCCACCTGGGCGACATCTCGCGGACGCCAACGGGCGACGAGGTGGAGGAGATGGCGGGCGTCGACATCCTGATGGTGCCGGTGGGCGGCGGACGGGTGCTGGACGCGGAGAAGGCGGCGGAGATCGTCAGCCTGCTGGAGCCGAAGATCGTCATCCCGATGTTGTACAAGACGGACGCCTCGAAGGGTGAGTTCGAGGCGGTCGACCGGTTCGTGAAAGAGATGGGGACCGAGGCCAAGAGCCCGGAATCGCGTTTGAGCGTGACGCGCAGCACGCTGCCGCAGGACACGACGCTGGTCCT
>DATDOP010000088.1:0-3616 GCA_035293185.1 Dehalococcoidia bacterium
CCGGCGGCGCGCATTTCGGCGACGGCGGCGTCGAGGGCGGTCGCTTCGATGTCGGAGAGGACGACCTTCATGCCCTCGGCGGCGAAGCGCTCAGCGAAGGCGCGTCCCATGCCGCTGGCGGCACCTGTGACGACCGCGACCTTGCCGGCGAAATCTTTCATGGCCCCTCCTCAGCTCTGCCCCGGAACAGGTAACAGGTGACAGGTAACAGGTAACAGGCAACAGGCAACAAGCAACAGGCAACAAGCAACACAAGTAACAAGGGGCAGGCAACATGGGGATTCTAGCTGTGTTGCGGCTGTGACGGGCTTGCAACAAAACCTCAAGACGCGTGAAATACGGTGGGCCCGTGAAGCGATGGTCTTGATACACGGGCGCCTCCGCCCCGTTTAAGCAGATAGACGCAGTGCAACCTCCAGGGATGGAGGGTGCCGGCTGAAGGAATCGGCCGGCATGCGGAGGCAAGGATGGCCCACAGCCCGTCATTCAATTCCCGTCCCTCGGCCAGATACGCCGGCGAGCGCCGCTGGCTGGTCGTGATCGCGGCACTGGGCTTCTTCGCTTACTACATCGCCAGCGGAAACTACGCCTTCTTGCAGGCCCAGCCTTCGGCTTCGACGCAGGGCGCCGTTGCGCAGACGAGCTCGCTGCGCAGCGCGCGGGCGGTGCAGCCGCAGACCACGAGTCCTGCAGTTGAAGCGAGTGTCCCGTCCGGGGAGCCGGCGCTGAGCGCCGAGACCTCATCGGCGACGGTCGCGGTGGAGACGGAACCGGGGCAGACAGCACCGGTCGCGGAGGTCGCGCCCCCCGTGGCCGTCCAGGAGACGAGCGCGGCGACGGTCACCACGACGCAGGCAGCGATCGTTGCGCCGGTTGTGGCGCCCGCTTCGCCAACCATCGCAACGACGGCGAACGTGGTCGAACGCTGGCGAGCCGTGGGGATCATCATCGAGACGCAGGGCCAGGAGTGGGACGACCAGAGCCTGGCGAACGTCGACGCGGCGCTTGCGGCGCTACCGGCCAGCGTGCGATCGCAGCTGGGTAACCCGGCGCTGGGGCAGCTGCACATCCTGGTGAACTCGCAGGGACGGGCGTTGTCCGGCAAGCAGCCCTACGGCGGCGCGGCCAACTACTTCTCTACCGGCGACGGTGTCAACGAGCTGGTGATGTACCCGCGCCAGAGGGTGTCGACGATCCTGCACGAGCTGGGACACGCCTACAACCTGCGTCGCGTGCCGGCCGGCAACTACGCGAAGGTGCTGATCGACCCGGAGATGGAGAGCTTCCTGACCGCGACCGGCTGGCAGGTGCTGGCGACGCGGGAGCAGATCGCGCGGTCGGTGGACCACATGAAACTGAGCTACCAGTACAACGGGACCTTCCGCTGGCAGGAGCTTTCGAAGTTCGACCCGCTGGAGGACTTCGGGAACAGCTTCGCGATGTACTTCTACGACCCGTCCGGGCTGAAGGCGCAGTCGCCGGAGCGCTACGAGTGGATGGCGGCGAACCTGGCACGGTAGCAGCAAGCAACACGCAACACGCAACACGGAACAAGGGCATCTCGATTGTCGAGCATCGAAGGAGCCCTGTATCTGGGTATGAACTGGTTGCCCTCACCCTAGCCCTCTCCCCGAGGAGAGGGGATCAGCGGGTTACTGCACTACGGCGGTGAGTTCCTGGACGAAGGGGTCGGCCGCGGTGCCGAGGAGGCGCCAGTCGTCTGTGACGCGGATGGTGCGCTCGGCGGAGCGAATGTCTTTGTAGGGCAGCGATGGGTCCAGCGCGGGCGGCTCGATGCCGTTCGCAAGGTCCTTCGCGGCCTCGATCAGCATGCGCCGGGCGCGGATGATCGCCTTGTCCGAGGTGCCGAGGTGCTCGTGGGTGCGGTCCATGATCGCGCCCATGCTCTCGGTGACAGCCATGTCCTGCTGGGCGATGCCCTGGATGCCGCTGTAGCTGTTGGTGCGCTGCTCGCCGCGGTCGATCAGGTAGTCGTTATCGGCCCACTGGTTGCGGGCCTGGATGCCGCCGCCGAGGCCGGAGTTGCGCGTGCCGGGGCCGAAGGACGGTACGTCGTACTTGCCGCTGTCCATCTGCGACTCACGGATGTCGGGCTTCATGTCGATGCCCCAGCGCCAGTAGCTGTCGTCGTCACGCGGGACCATCATGATGCAGCTGTCGCCGCCGACGGGCAGGTAGGGCTGGGGGACGTAGACGTAGCCGGGCATGATGAAGTCACTGACCCGGACGTTGAGGTGGCCGTTGGGCGTGCCGCGGATGCCGGCGTAGCGGAAGCCGTACCAGGTGTCCTGCACCTCGAGCTCGGGATCGCCGACGTTGCGGTGGACGTAGCCGCGCATGGGCAGCGAGGGGTAGCCGGGCTGGTCGGTCTCGTCGCCTTCGGGGTAGGGGCGGGGGTTAGCGGGCGTGTTGCCGCTGTGCAGGAACGAGATGTGCGTCGTGTCGACGTTGCCTTCGAGGCCCTGCATCCAGTTGCAGTAGGAGATGACCCTGGAGGCGCGCCAGCGATCGGCGGGGACGTCGTCGGAGCCGAGGTTGCGGAAGGGCTGCAGTTTCTCCGGCGGCCCCAGGTAGGTCCAGACGATGCCGCCGGATTCGTGCGTGGGGTAGGCGAGGACGCGCACTTTGGTCTTGAAGTTCGATTCGGCGGGCTCAGAGGGCATGTCGACGCAGACGCCGGCCGTGTCGAACTTCCAGCCGTGGTAGACGCAGCGCAGACCCGCTTCTTCGTTGCGGCCGAAGAACAACGACGCGCCGCGGTGGGGACAGGCGTTGGCCACAAGACCGACCTTGCCGGTGGTGTCGCGGAAGGCGATCAAGTCCTCGCCGAGGAGTCGAATGCGGACGGGAGGGCTGTCCGGCTCCGGGACTTCGCTGCTGAGCAGGCCGGGGAGCCAGTAGCGGCGCAGCAGGTTGCCCATGAGGGTGCCGGGACCGACGTGGCAAAGGATGTCGTTGTCTTGCTGGGTGAGCATGGCGTCAGCCTTTCTCGGCGTTCGTTGACGAGTAGGCCTAGTTTAGCGGAAGGGGCGCCGGTGGTGTTGGAGGTGGGGGCACTGCCCCCACGCCCCCGCTGAAGGCGGCGTCTAAGGCGCCGGGTGCTTACCTCACCGCCGCTGCCGCGCTGGGGGTATTGGAGATGGGGGCACCCCAAGCGCCCGCTAAAGGCGGCGCCTAAGGCGTGGGGTGCTGACCTCACCGCCGCTGCCGCGCTGGGGGTATTGGAGATGGGGGCTCTGCCCCCAAGCCCCCGCTAAAGGCGGCGCCTAAGGCGCCGGGTGCTGACCTCACCCCTGCTGAAGGCGGACGTAGGCAGGGCTTGGAAGAGCCGGGACGTCCGGCGACGTTCGGGATGATTGCCCGGGATTGCTTCGCCTCGCGCTGACGCGCTCTGGCTCGCAATGGTGCCGGGATGGCGCGCTCCTTTGCCCGTCTGCCCGTTTTGCCCGGCGGGGACTGGCGGGGCGGGGCTCAGGCGCGCCAGCCGCTGGCCGGGGGTTGGGGCATGCGGTCCTCCGGCAGCTGCAGCTGGATGCCGGTGCGGTCTTCCTGGGCGCGCACCACGGCGTCGAAGTTGAGCTCTGCCCAGCCCTGG
>DATDOP010000089.1:0-2864 GCA_035293185.1 Dehalococcoidia bacterium
GCAGGGCTACGGCGACCCGGGTGGCGGCCTCGAGCTGATCAAGTCGCGCAACGCCGGCGTCATGCAGATGGCCAGCCTCACGCACGACGGCCTGCTCGATTTCGCGTACGGCCAGCCGAAATACCCCGGCATCGGCAACGAGGTTCTGCCCAGCCTGGCGCAGGCCGTTCCCGAGATTTCGCCGGACAAGCTGACGGTCACGTTCAAGCTGAAGCCAGCCAAGTTCCACAACGGCCGCGACCTCACATCTGAAGACGTGAAGTGGAGCTACGACACTCTGGCCTTCGCCACGGAATCGGCATCCAAGACCGACTTCAGCTGGATCGACAGCTTCAGCGCGCCGGACAAGTCAACTTTCGTGATCAAAGCGAAGTTGCCGAACGCGGACACAGTCGAGAGCCTGGCTTTCAAGGGCGGCGCCGGTATCCAGATCATGCCGCGCGAGCACCACGAGAGCGGCGCGGCTGAGAAGAGCCTGATGGGCAGCGGCCCCTTCACCTTCGTGGAGTACAACCCGCCGCTGATCTTCTCGGTCAAGCGCAACCCGAACTACATCACCGACGCCGGCAAGCCCTACTTCGACGCGATCGACCGCCTGGGCACGTCGGACTCGGAGAAGAAGGTTGCCGACATCATCGCCAAGCAGGTCCACGTGACCTACTGGTTCCCGGCCGAAGAGCGCGAGCGGATCAAGGGCCAGCGCAAGGACATCAACCTCTGGCAGTACCCGCGAGCGGGCGCCGGTAACCTGTACATGCGTCAGGACGTCGCACCGTTCAGCGACAAGCGCGTCCGCCAGGCCCTGAGCATGGGCTACGACCGCCAGCTACTGATCAATTCCGTCGCCGGCGGCGAAGGCCAGGCCGACCAGGCCCTGTCGCGCTCCGGCACGGCGTGGGAGTTCCGCGGCCCGGAGACGCTGCCGCGCAAGGACCTCTACGCCCTCAACGTCGCGGAGGCGAAGAAGCTGTTGGCTGCCGCGAACGTGACAGCGCCGATGAAGTTCGACCTGCCGACCTGGAACTCGACGGTCATCGGCCAGAAGTTCGTCGACGAGATCACGTCGATCACGACGCAATGGCGCAACAACGGCATCGCCGACGCCAAGCTGCTCGAAGAGACCTTCGGCCAGTTCGCGCCGCGCTTCGTCGGTACTTACGACGGCATCCAGTGGGGGCCCAACGTGACGAGCACCCTGCCTAATGTCGGGATCTCGATCAAGGACAAGTACTACGCGGCGGGCGGAGTTACGCCAAAGTCGCCGACGCTGAACGTCAACTACCTGAACAACGCCTCGATGAACACGCTGCTGGAGAAGCAGCTCGGCGAGTTCGACCGCAAGGCACGCATCGCCTTGTTCCGTCAGCTGGAAGAGTTCCTCTCGGAGGAGATGGTGCACGCATCCGGCGTCACCGGCACCCTGACGTACATGACTGACCCCATCATCAAGAACGCTCAGATGCCACGCGACGCTTACAACGGCCCCGTGCCGTGGATGAAGCACTGGTGGTTCGGTAAGGCCTAACCTCCCAGGGATCACAACGCAGCGAAACCCCGGCCCACCGCGATGGTGGGCCGGGGTTTTCGCTTGGCCGGAAAGGCGATGCATCGGGGTGTCTTATCGATAGCATTGCTATTCCATTCTGCGAAATAGCCGGTATAGTGTGCGCGTATAGCGGCTCCATAGAGCCTACTGGCAATCATGGCTATAGGAAGGACAACATGAGTAATTCCTACTGGGACGGGGTCCTCGGCAAGCGTGTAACTAGAAGGCGGGCGCTGGCGGCAACAGGTTCGTCTGCCGCGGCCGCTGCCTTCCTGGCGGCGTGTGGCGGCGACGATGACGATGGCGGCGGCGGCGATGGCGACGGCGGCACGTCCGGCGGCACCACAGACCCGGGCAAGCCCAGCGTTGGAGGCAACTTCATCTGGCAGGGCTACGGCGACCCAGGCGGTGGCCTGGAGCTGATCAAGATCCGCAACGCCGGCGTCAACCAGCTGGCCAGCCTGACGCACGATCCCTTGCTCTACTTCGCTTACGGCCGCCCGGGTAACCCCGGCATCGGCACCGACGTACTGCCTATGCTGGCGACGGCATTGCCGGAGATTTCGCCGGACAAGCTGAGGTTCACGTTCAAGCTCCACCCGAATGCGAAGTTCAGCGACGGCAAGGCCCTCACCTCCGAAGACGTGAAGTGGACCTTTGAGACGCTGGGGACGGGCGCGGAGTCTGCCTGGAAGACGGCTACGGAGTTCAACTGGATCGATGGCGTCGAGGCGCCGGACCCGACGACCTTCGTCGTCAAGGCGAACAAGATCAATGCCGACGCACTGCAGTCGCTGGCGTTGAAGAACCAGGCTGGGATCCTGCACAGGCAGCACCACGAGAGCGGCGCGGCGGAGAAGTCGTTACTGGGCAGCGGGCCTTACCAGTTCGTCGAGTATCAGCCGCCGCTGGTCACGAAGTACAAGCGCAACCCGAACTACTGGGCCGCGGACCGGGCCGGGTTCTTCGACACGATCGACCGTCTGGGCACGTCCGACCAGGAGAAGAAGGTCGCGGACATCATCGCCAAGCAGACACACCTGACCTACTGGTTCGACACGGAAGTACGCGAGCGGATCAAGGGCCAGCGCAAGGACCTGCAGATCTGGCAGTACCCGGGGCCGGACGCCCGCCAGATCTACATCCGCAACGACGTGGCGCCGTTCAACGACAAGCGAGTGCGTCACGCCCTGAGCATGAGCTACGACCGGCAGCTGGCGATCACCAACATCCACGGCAGCGAAAGCAAGGCTGACCAGCAGCTCGGTATCCCTGGTTCGGCATGGGAGTTCCGTGAACCCAAGGACCTGCCGCGCGC
>DATDOP010000090.1:0-8753 GCA_035293185.1 Dehalococcoidia bacterium
TTCGCCCGCTCCCTTCGGGAGCAGGCGAGCGACGGTCGCTGCCCCAGGCAGGATCGAGCCGTACACATTCATTGGCACCCCGTATCTGCCCCGCTTCTTCATGCATTGTCGTGTACGGCATCTATCTGGACGAGATCAGCAGAAAGGTCAGCGTCCGTTTAGTTCGCGTGCTGGAAGAACCGCGGCACGGACTTACAGGTGGGGTCCGTGGTGACCACGTAGCGCCAGCCGCCGTCTTCCTTGACCGCCGTGGCGTCGACGGGGAAGTAGCGCGGCGTGAGGTCGTAATCGGAATCGACCTTCAGCGTCGCGGTGTTGCCGGCGATGCGGACGTCGGAGAAACGGTCGGTCTGCAGGCTGCGATCGCCGTTGGCCTGCCGCGCGGTGAGCGCGATGGCCTGGAAGTCGGCCTTCGAGCACGTCTGACGCGTCTGGGCGGCCAGCAAGGAGTACGCGAAGTCGATATCGCCGCCGGGTCCGTAGGCCTCCTGGAGAAAGCTGGACACGGCTTCCTCAACGCGCCTGGCTTCGGCGGAGTCGCTTGAGTCGCCGCCGCAACCGGAGAAAGCACAGCAGGCGGCACTGAGTAGCGCCAGCGCGGCAAGCAAGCGCGGCATTTCAGGTAGGGTCGAATGCGAAGTCGACGTGCAGCCAGAGGATGCGGGAGAAGCGCAGGAACAGCGGCACGCTGAGCAAGGTCTGCAGCACGGCGATCGCCATGACGGCGATCAAGTTCCACTCGAGGACAACGGCGAGGAGCACCGCCACGGGCTGGATCGTGAACACGCCAAGCGCGTAGCTGACGTACATGGCGCCGAGGAAGTAGCCGGCCTCCCGCAGGAAGCGCAGTCCGCAGACAGGGCAGGTAGAATTCATCGCGCCGAGGCGACCCTGAAGGCCGGGCGTGAACATGGGCCCTTCGCCGCAACGCGGACAGCGGCCCGCCAGGATGCCTCTGAGGCTTAAACGGCCGCGGGTTGCCGGCGTAGCGAGCGGGCTTTCTCGCGCAGGGCGGCCTGCAATTCGGCAGAGTGACTCTGCAGCCAAAACGCCACCAGGAAGGCGATGCCGGCCAGGATGGTGCCGAAGATGCCATCGATGAAGAAGTGGTTGCCGGTAATCACCGTGGCCAGCCACATCGTGGGGGTGATGGCGAGGGCGAGCAGGCGCACGCTGCGGCGCCGCGTGGAAATGTACAGGCCGAGCCCGATCACCAGGCACCAGCCGACGTGCATGCTGGGCAGCGCCGCGTACGGGTTGACCAGGGGCGAGTTGTCGTAATCGACGGGCACGGTCATGGCCAGCGTATCGACGATGCCGACGGTGCTCAGACGTGGCGGCGCGACCGGGAAGAGCACAAAGAAGATCAGCGCTATGGCGCCGGAGATCAGGAAGGCGTTGCGCGTGATCGTGTAGACGTGCGGCTTGGTGATGAACAGATAGACGCCGAAGGCGATGATCGCGGGCCAGTGGCCGTAGAAGTAGATCACGTTGAAGGCGTGCACAACGATGTCGTAGGAGATCGTGGCGCTTTGCAGCGACAGCTCCTTGAAGATGCCGATGCTCGATTCGAGGCGCATCAGGTAGCGCGCGTTCTCGAACGCCGGGTGTGCGTCGTCCGCCAGATGGCGCGCCAGGTAGTAGAAGGTGTAAGCGAGGACCAGGATCACGGGCTCGCGCGCGTAACGGGAGCCGAGCATCGATTTCAGCCGGCCCATGAGCCACTGGTGAGATATCTGGACGGTAGCTTCGTTACTCAAAGTGAAACCGTTTTTGAGTACGCAACTCTAACGCGCACGTCAAAGATTACGCCCCGCTGGGCGCGGAGGTCAAGTTGAGCCGGTCAGCGTGCTTTCACCCTGACAGATGCGGTGTCACAACGAGATAACGAATCGCGGAATACGCAAGGGCAGAACTGTAACGCTTCTGCAATTGCAGCGTTAAAAGATGTAGGCCGCCCATAGGATTTAGCGGCTGACAAGAGCACGGATGCGAAACATGGAGTTGGGCTCTGGCCCGGCTCGCTGGCTCAGGGGGCCAGGATCAGGATCGCATCCGTCGCCCCTCGCGCTATCGCCATGTTTCGCTCCGGAAGGCGGGGGAAATGGTGAATAGCATCAGTCGCGAGGACATGATCGTCCAGAACTTGCCGCTTGTGGCCTTCGTGGTTAACAAGATGGCCGACGAATCGGGCGCTTCTCCCATCGATCGGGAAGACGCCATCGCTTACGGCACCGAAGGTCTGATCCAGGCAGTCGACAATTACGACCCGGAGCGCGGGACGACGTTCGCGAGCTTCGCGATTCGCCGTATCCGGGGCTCGATCCTCGACGCCATCCGCCGCATGGATGTCCTGCCGAGGTCCCTGCGCAAGAGCACGCGTGAACTCGAAAGGGCGAACCTGGAGCTCGCGAACATGCTGGGCCGCTGGCCGACACCCAAGGAGCTGGCGCTCAAGCTCGCGATACCGGTAGACCAGGTGAAGTCAATCATGGGCCACAGCGGCGCGCGCGTCGTATCGCTCGAGAAGATGATGGGCGACCGCGCCGACGAGGGCTCGACGCCGTGGGAGGCCGCGGACCCGGACGAGTTCCCCGACCCCGCCGTTGCCGCCGACCGCAAGGCTGCGATGCAGCTCCTGGGCTCGGCGCTGAACACGCTCTCGTCACGCGACAAAGCCATCGTCCAGCTGCGCTACGGCAAGGCCATGCCCTTCCATGAGATCGGCAAGCTGATGAACCTCTCGGAATCGAGGGTGTGCCAGCTGCACAAGCGGATCCTCTCCAGCCTGAACAAGCGGCTGAAGAAGGACATGGAGTCGGCGGCGTGAGGAACGTAACGAACGTAAGGAATCTCAGCAAAGTTGTCGATAAGTAGAAAGTCAACAATCCTGCGAGGGCATGGAATGGCCGCAGACCCGCCGATGGACGTACTGAGCGCTGCTAGTGGCCCTCCGGAAAGGACTGCCGTGCGCGGCAGAATCTTCTCCAAGCCGAGCTGGCTGACGCTCTTCTACGGAGCAGAGCTAATCGTCGCCGCTGCCCTGTTCGCGTTGTTCGTGCCGCGTGTCTCGGGGAATATCGAGATCCTGCTGCTGCTGGTCGCGTTCAACGTCGCGTCTGAGCTCATGCCGATCAATATTTACGGCAAGACCACGATCTCCGTGGGCTTCGTCTTCACGACGTCAATCATGATTCTGTTCGGGCCCGGCGGCGTCCTCATTGCAGCGCCGATTGAAGCCTCCGTGGATGGCATCAGCACTCGCTTTCCAATCAGGCGCGTGATTCACATCGCCGCCATGTACTCCATCGCCTACGCCGCCGGCGCGTGCGCCTACGCGTTGTACACCGACGTACCGCCTGCGACGTTCAACTGGCTGATGCTGCCCGGGGCGGCGACAGGCGCGGCGATCGCCTTTGGCACCAATGCCATGCTGATGAGCTTCGAGCAATGGCTTCGCACGGGTCAGCCCGTGTTGACTTTCTGGGAGAAGCACCGCTGGTTGGCACCACACTTCCTGACCCTCGGACTCGTGGGCGTTGCGCTGGCTTCTGCTTACCTGGCCCTGGGTGTCGTCGGCATGCTCGCCTTCGTAATTCCTGCCGTGATGATGCGCCTGACCATGAAGCAGTACGTCGACAAGACGAAGGAAAACGTCGCCAAGCTGGAGATGCAGAACGATGCGCTGCGCACCGCGAACATCGAGGTCCGGCGCGTCAGCGAAGAGCTGCGGGTCAGCTACGACGGCACGCTGGAAGCGCTGGTCAACGCGCTGGACGCCAGAGACCAGGAGACCAAGGGCCACTCGATCCGCGTTTCCCGCTACATGATGGACATCGCCCGCGAGATGGGCGTCGTCGAGGGGACGCAGGACTGGATCGACATGCAGCGCGGCTCGCTGCTGCACGACGTCGGCAAGATCGGCGTGAGCGACTCGATCCTGCTGAAGCCCGCAAAGCTCACCGACGAAGAGTGGGTCTCCATGAAGCAGCATCCGGAGATCGGCTACAACATGCTCAAGCAGGTGAAGTTCCTGCAGGGTGCCGCCGAGATCATCCTCTGCCATCACGAGCGCTGGGACGGCCGTGGCTACCCGAGAGGCCTGAACGAGGAAGAGAGCCCGCTGGGCGCCCGCATCTTCACCGTGGTCGACACCTTCGACTCAATGACGTCTGACCGGCCCTACCGCAAGGCGCTGACGACGCTGGACGCCTTGAACGAGATCATGCGCTGCGGAGGGTCGCAGTTCGACCCGCGCGTAGTGGAGGCGTTCCTAGACACTTACGAGACGTGGGTAGCGGAGCGCGAGGAACTGCACAGGATAACGGTCAAGGCCGCCTGACCGCGGCAGAAGGAGCGTCGCTGAGAGCCAGGAACCGGACGATTCACTGACCGGCTCTGAAGCCCCCGGGCAATGGCGAAAGAAAGGGAAATGGAAAGGGCTTCCCTTTGAGAGAAGCCCTTCTTATTTGGGGCCTATCCCCACCAACCGTAGTTCGTCATACGCGCTCCTCCTTGAGCATTGCTGAGTGCCATCCATGCAACCAGCAGATTGCTGCGCGTTCCCGCCAGCCATCCGCCAATATCCTGCACTACTCGCCGAGACAATGTCAAATGTTTCGGCTTCGATTCTTGTCAGTTTTCGTGGCGATACGAAATCTTAACGAATTTATCCAGGCGCCAATCATACGGCACGCTCCGGTTCCCGCTCAGAAGCCTGCGGTCCCTGACCGAAGGCACGGAAGTAGAACAGCAACGCCGGCAAGATCGCCGCGCCCGCTACAGCGAGCGCGCTGCGCAGTGTAAACGTGCTCGCGACCACGCCGATCAACGGCCCGCCGGCGGTCCGGCCGAACGCCTCCATCTGGCTGCTCATCGAGATGACCGTGGCCCGGACTCGGGAGTCCACGTTCTGGTTTATCCAGGCCAGATACAGCGGGTCGTAGCACTCTGCGAGGGCAACGCCGGCGCAGAAGCAGGCAGCCGCGAGGACGAACTCGCCGGAGACGGCAAGTCCGAGAATGCTCAGCATCTGCAGCGAGTTGATCCAGAACAGCGTGCGAGAGACCGCGGCGTGGTCGGTCATGCTGTCCACGCGCCAACGGCGGATGACCTCCACGGCGGCGATGCTGAGGACGGCCGCGGCCATGCGGATGACGCCGAACCAGATCACCGGCTCCAGGTGCCAGAGGGTGGGGAAGATCTGGTTTTCGTAGAAATGAGCCACCCACAGGCGCTCGAAGCCCTGCCCGGCCATGCCGTAGAAAGCCATGATCGTCAGGATGGTGAGCAGCAGCGGGCGGCCCTGCACGATACTGCGGCTCTCCCCGAGCGTCCGGCCGAGGCCGCGCCAGGATTCTCTGAACTCGCCCGGCGCGGGTCGCTGAAACCCCGTCTCCGCCATGATGAAGAAGAGGAACACGCTGAGCGCCATGAAACAGCCGCCGGCCAGCAGGATCGGCAGGTTCAGGTCTTGCGTTGCGATGCCGATGCTGACTGGGATGGCGCCGATCCAGAAGAACTTCGTCAGCTGGGCGCTGCGCAGATAGACGCGGTTGGCGCGCTCGATGCCGATTTCATCGGCGATCCAGGCTTCGCCGGCGCCGCTGATGAAGGTGGTGCCGAAGCCCCAGACGATGTTGCCGGCCAGTATCGGCCCGAACTCGGCTACGGACCCGCTGATGATCGCCCCGCAACCGACGAGCACGAGGCCGATCAGCACGGAGCGACGGCGGCCGTACGTGTCGGCGATCACGCCGGTGGGTGTCTCGCTGACCAGGATGGCGCCCTGCAGCCCGGCGCCGACGATGAGCAGCTGGATGGGGCTGAGGCCGGCCTCGCTGGTCTGGAAGATCAACGCCACGCTGGTCACCATTGTGAAGAAGAAGGCGTGGCCGCACTTCAGCACGTAGTAGGTGATCGCCGGGTCGATCTTGGTGGCAGGGCGAGACATTTAGGCCATGATAGCGGCGCTCAGCTAACCTGCAAGGCGTGTCGTTTGCGAGGCCGTCGAATTCGCTCCCCGTGCCTGCTGCGGTTTGACAGCAATGGGGCGCGGGCTATCATGGGGAATAAGTCTCAGGTGGAGGGGACCTATGCAGATCGACTGGGCAAAGACAATCGACGACATCTTCGAGAACCAGGCGACTTGCCCTCGCTGCCAGGTCTTCACGCCCGAACTGGTAGCCGGCTATTCGCGCGCGCCCTGGGCCGCTGAATACGCGCCGCGCTGTCAGAACTGCACGCACAAAGAGGACTGCGAGTCTCGCAAGCTGGTCTTCCTGTGCGCTGCCTGCGCCAAAGAGCTGCGCCTGCGCGCCCGCCCGGTGGACCAGGAAGGCATGATGATGCTGCTGATCCAGGACTGCCGCAAGGACCTCGAGGAGTGCCTGGACTACCTGGCCGAGTACTGGCAGGAAGACCTGGACGTGCCGCCGGAAGAGACGGAAGCGCGTCTGGAAGACGTGGCCCCTGACGTGTTCGAAGAAGAGACCACCTGGCGCGCGCGCCTCGAAGAGGAGTATCTCAGCTACCACCGCTGGTTCCGCGAGCATCACATGCGCCTGCCGGAGCCCGAGTGGCGCTCGCAATACGTCGAAGAGGTCATCGGCCTCGGCTACCCGACGGCGCTCGGGGATTAGGGTTGAACCCCGGGGTGACGCCCCGGAGCCTCGCTAGACCGCCGCAGGGGACTCTGTCTCTTGGATAACACCAATCTGCTCGTGCGCGTTTTGGCCGCAGGCGTCCCTTTGCTGATCATCGCGCTGATCGCGGGCACCGCCGGCTACGTCAACAAGAAAGCGGCGCACGCTCCGGTGCCGCCGTTGGCCGCGCAGGATACCGGTCCCGGCGGTGTGCGCGGTTCGATCCAGGCCGTCACCGGCGACGAGATAACCATCGTCGCGGCGGACGGCGACACGTCAAAGCTGCGTCTGCTCCCGGACGCCCAGATCGAAGTCTTGACGCCGATTACGGCCGCGCAGCTCGAACCCGGCGACTGGGTGAACGGCGGCGCGATACCTCACGCTGACTCCGTGCTCGCGCTGACGGGGCTGGTGCTAATCCCCGACCCGGTGCTGCAAACGCCATGAAGCTGCGGCGCGAGCACAAGGTCTTCGCCTGGATCGCCGCGGCGCTGATCATCGCCATCGTGGCGTTTTTCGCCGGCGGAGCGCTGAAGCCGGAGGAGCCGCCGTACTACCTGTTCAACCTGGACGCGCCGGCTTACCAGACCCACCTCGGCGCCATCTCGGCGAGGAGCAAGGCAGGATTCACCGGCTTCGGCGAGCTCGCGGGCGGCGAGGACCACACCGTGCTCGGCGGACGCGTCGTCGAGGTGAGCGCGACGTCCTTGACCCTCGAAACGCAGCAGGGCAGCAGGACGACGCTCCGCCTCGGCGCGAACTCGAAGCTGACGCGGCTCGAAACCGGCTCGCGGGCGCTGATCCGGCCGGGCGCGACGGTGATCGTCAAGCGCGGCGAGCAGCCCGGCGAGGCCGCGGCAGTGCTCGTCGTTGCGCAGCCGTAGTCAGCGTGTGAGGCGGATGACGCGGCTGACCGGCAGTCGCAGGAAGTAGACCGCCAGGGCCAGCACGCCGGCCAGGAACGCAACGCCGACCGCGCCGAAAGCAATCGCGACCGTGTCCCAGCGCGTGACCAGCGCGAACCCCGGTATGACCTTCGACCCGTCGTCGGTGACGTTGAGAAAGCCCAGCATCGTCTCGGAGATGCGCAGCCCGGCGATGGTGCCGATGATCAGGCCGATTGCCGCGATCATCAGGTATTCCAGGCTGATCATCGTCAACAGCTGTCGGGGTGAGATGCCGACGGCCCGCATGACTGAGACCTCGACTGTGCGCGCCTGACCGCCGAGGTACAGCGTCAGCGCGAAGCCCAGCGCCAGGATCGCGAATGCGGCGATCAACGCGACCAGCAGGATGCCGCTGCCCCCGGCGCGTACGACCGGGTCGGTGCGGATCTCCTCGAGAATGAGCTGGCTATCGATGATCTGGCCGGCGGGGATGCCGTAGCGATCGAGGAAGGCAGCCTGCGCCTCTCCCCGCGCCTGCGGGTCCTTGGTCAGCGTCAGCCACGCCTCCGTCGGCGTCGATTGAGTGGCGCGCTCGCTGGTCATGCCCGCGTAATAGAAGAGATGGTCCTGGTTGACGATGATGTAGCCGGCATCGTTGTTGTACATGGTCGGGAAGTAATCGACGACGCCCTGGATCGTAACCGGCATCAGCAGCTTGCCGAAGACCAGCTCGACCTCACCGCCGATCTTTAGCCCGGTCCGCTCCATGAAGTAGCTGCTGGCCAGCGCCGGGACCGGGATGTTGGGGTCGGAGACCGACATGCCGCGGATCGGGACGCCGGTGCCGGTCAGGAAGGCGAAGGCGGCCGCGCCGTTGCCGCTGTGCGCGTTCTGATTGACGTGCGTCAACGTGTCCCGGTCTCGAGTCGCCGTGCGGACTACCTCCCAGCGGAAGGCGCTCTCGAAATCATCGATGATCGTCTCCTGCCCGCTCGCCGATACGACGCCGAGGTCATCGATGATCAGCGTGCGGCTGTCCTCGTTGACCGACTCTGTCTGAGTCATGAAGATGCCGACGACAGAAAGCGGGTAGACCGCGCCGAGCGCCTGGGCGTTGAGCCTGGCCTCCATCCGCCGGTAGCCATTGAAGTTCAGCAACCCGAACTCGTGGAAGCGGAAGACGCCCCTGGCGTCGACGGTGCGCAGCCAGAGCGTGGTGCCC
>DATDOP010000091.1:0-2890 GCA_035293185.1 Dehalococcoidia bacterium
TGTCCATATCGATGCCGTCCTGCTGCAGCACCTTCACCGTGAACGGGTTGATGCCCTTCGGCTCCGTCCCGGCGCTGTGGACCTCGAAGGCGTCCTTGCCGGCGCTCCTGAGCACCGCCTCGGCGATGATGCTGCGCGCGGAGTTGCCGGTGCAGAGAAACAGGACTCGAATCGGCCGGACGTTCATGCGAATGACCTTTCTGCCGGGAAGAACCGGCGCCGCGCCCACAACGCGACGTAAACCAGCGCGACGAGCGCCGGCACCTCGATCAAGGGGCCGACCACGCCTGCCAGCGCCTGACCGGACTCGATGCCGAACGTCGCGATCGCAACCGCGATCGCCAGCTCGAAGTTGTTGCCGGCAGCGGTGAAAGCGAGGGTCGTCGTTTTTGCGTAGGTGAGTCCCTGTGCGCGTCCCCACGCGAACGCCGTCGACCACATCAGCGCGAAGTAGCACAGCAACGGGACCGCGATGCGCGCGACGTCCAGCGGCCTGCGGGTGATCTCATCACCCTGAATCGCGAAGAGCAGCACGATCGTGAACAGCAGACTGTAAAGGGCAACCGGCCCGATGCGCGGCAGGAACTCCCCTTCGTACCAGGCGTCGCCCTTACGCTTGCGGCCGGCCACGCTCGTGACGAAGCCCGCGGCGAGTGGTATGCCGAGGAAGATGAGGACTGACTTGGCGATGTCCCAGAGCTGGAAGTCGACCGCCGTCTGGTCGAGCCCCAGCCAGCCGGGCAAAAGCTCGAGGTAAAAATAACCGAGCAGCGAATAGGCCACCACCTGGAAGACTGAGTTGAGCACGACGAGGACCGCCGCCGCTTCGTTGTCGCCGCAGGCCAGGGTGTTCCAGATCAGCACCATCGCGATGCAGCGTGCCAACCCGACGAGGATGAGGCCTGTGCGAAACTCCGGTAGGTCAGACAGGAAGATCCAGGCAAGGGCGAACATCAGCGCCGGCCCGATGACCCAGTTGAGCAAGAGCGATGAAGCCATCATCGGCTTCTCCGCCCTCAGCTCGCCGAGGCGGCTGTAGCGGACCCTTGCGAGCACCGGGTACATCATGCCGAGCAGGCCGATGGCGATCGGCAGGGACGTCTGGCCGACCTTGATCCTGTCGAGCTCATCGTTGAGGCCGGGGAGCAACCGTCCCAGACCGATACCCGTCACCATCGCCAGGCCGATCCAGACCGGCAGGAAGCGGTCCAGCGTGGAGAGCTGCTGCAGGATCGAGGTTTCCACTTCCAGCGGGCGCGCCGCCGCCACGTGTTCCCTCCGCCGCACCTAGAGCGCCACCATCTGCTGCTTCAGCCAGACCAGGGCGTCTTTGACGATGCAGTAGCCGGACCGCGGGCTCGGGTCGCATTGTCTGATCAGCCCGGCCTCCCTGAGCACGCGCAGGTGCTCGGAGACGGTCGACTGCGCCAGGCCGGCGTGACGCGTGAAGTCCACGCAGTTGGCGTCGCCGCTCTCAGAGAGGATCTGCACGATCTCCAGGCGCACCGGGTGGGACAGCGCCTTGAGCATCGTCGAAAGCCTATCCGCTTCGAGTCCGATGAACTTGACCGACTCCACAGCATCGTCAGCCTACGATGCATATCAAGACTGCGACAAGACGCGCCGCCGCCGTTTTACAAGACGTTTACGGAGGTCCTCTCCTTGACTTCGTATACAATACGTATACATTCAATCCGAAGTGCGCTTGGACGCCCTGGAGATCGATGACCACATCCTCGACAAGATCGAGTCCGTGCACGGTGTTTTGTTCGGCGAGGTCGAGGAGGCCATCTACTCAACCAGGCGGCACGTCCGCCGGGGACGCGAGGGCCTTTACAAAGTGTTCAGTCAAACGGAAGCCGGCCGTTACCTGCTCGTGGTGCTGGCCGACAAGTCCGAGGGCCTGTGGCGCGTGGTGACGGCGCGACAAATGACCACCAGAGAAAAGGCGTTGTACCGGCGCCAAATGGGGGATTGAGATGAGTGAACTTGATCGTGAAGTACAGAGAATCGAAGAAGGCGACGCCTGGGAGGAGACCGACGAAGTCGTCGACCTCGAAGTCAAACGCCCCCTCGACAAGGTGATTCCCATACGCCTTCCGTCCGACAAATGGGAGGCCCTGCGACGTGAGGCCCGCGAGCTGGGCATTGGACCGACTACGCTGGCCCGCATGTGGTTGCTCGAGAGGCTGCGTCAAGCCGGAGCCAAGAGCAAGAGCGCCTGAGCCTTCCCGAACGATGTTCGTCATAGGCACCGCGGGCCACGTTGACCACGGCAAGTCCGCGCTGGTACGCGCCCTCACCGGCATCGACCCCGACCGTCTGCAGGAGGAGAAGGACCGCGGCATGACCATCGACCTCGGCTTCGCCTGGCTGACGCTGCCGGGCGGCACCGAGGTCAGCATCGTCGACGTTCCCGGCCACGAGCGCTTCATCAAGAACATGCTGGCCGGCGTCGGCGGCATCGACCTGGCCCTGCTGGTCGTCGCGGCGGACGAGGGCGTCATGCCCCAGACCCGCGAGCACCTTGCGATCCTCGACCTGCTGGGCGTGCGGCGCGGCGTGCTGGCCGTCACCAAGTCTGACCTGGTCGACACTGACTTCCTCGACCTCGTCGCCGCCGACGTCGAAGACGCCGTCAAGGGCACGGCGCTGGCAGGATCGCCCCTGGTGCGCTGCTCTGCCACGACCCGCGACGGCCTCGACGGGCTGCTGGCGGCCATCGAGCAGCGCCTGGCGGAGACGCAGCCCAAGCGTGACCTCGGCCGTCCGCGCCTGCCAATCGACCGCGTCTTCACGATCGCCGGCTTCGGCACCGTGGTCACCGGCACGCTGATCGACGGCGCCCTCAGCCTCGGTCAGGAGGTCGAGGTCGTGCCTTCGGTCGAGG
>DATDOP010000092.1:0-23031 GCA_035293185.1 Dehalococcoidia bacterium
CGTGACGCGGCGCAGCAGGACTATCGCTGGTCGAGCCTCGTGTTCGGGCTCGTGCGCAGCGCGCCGTTCCAGATGAAGAAGGGGCTTGGTGCGGAGACGCAGGTCGTCGCCTCCCTCCCGGCGCACTGAGGGGGTCGGTCAAGGGGCAACCACGATGTTTATCACCAAGAAGCACCTCCCTCGAAGGACGTTCCTGCGCGGCATGGGCGTGAGCCTGGCGCTGCCGCTGCTCGACTCGATGATTCCGGCGAGCACGCTACTGGCGCAGACCGCAGCGCGCCGGAGCTCGCGCCTCGGCTTCGTCTATGTGCCGCATGGCGCCATCATGGACAAGTGGACGCCGGCCACCGAGGGGGCCGGCTTCGAGTTCACCCCGATTCTCAAACCGCTCGAACCGTTCCGCGATCAACTCAACGTGGTGAGCGGGCTCGGCCACAGTGCGGCCGACACGACGGCGGTCCACTCGCTGAGCCCGACGACGTGGCTGAGCGGCGTGCGGCCGAAGGCGACGCAGGGCGTGGACGCGTATGCCGGCATCACCGCCGACCAGATTGCCGCCCAGGCGATCGGCCAGGACACGGTCCTGCCGTCGATGGAGCTCGCCACCGAGGACCACTCGGGCCTCATCGGCTCGTGCGATCGCGACTACGGGTGCATCTACATGAACACGCTCTCGTGGCGGACGCCCGAGACGCCGCTGCCGATGGAGGTCAATCCGCGCAAGGTGTTCGAGCGGATGTTCGGCCAGGGCGGCAGCGCCGCCGAGCGGCTGGTGCGCATCCAGGAGGACCGCTCGATTCTCGACGCGATCGTCCGCGACGTGAACAGCTTGCAGGTGAAGCTGGGGCCGTCGGATCGCCAGACGATGATGCAGTACCTCGAAAACATCCGCGAGATCGAGCGCCGGATCGAGCGCGCCGAGAAGAGCCAGGGCGACCAGGAGATCCTGCTGCCGGCGCGGCCCGCCGGCGTGCCCTTCGACTTCGAGGAGCACGTGCGACTGATGTACGACCTGATGCTGCTGGCCTACCAGGCCAACGTCTCGCGCGTGATCACCTTCATGGTGTCGCGCGAGGTGAGCAACCGGACCTACCCGCAGGTGGGCGTCAGCGACGGCCATCACGCGATCTCGCACCACCAGAATCGCGCCGAGAAGATGGAGAAGAACGTCAGGATCCAGACGTTCAACGTCGGCATGTTCGCCGAGTTCGTCGAGAAGATGAAGAACACGCCGGACGGCGACGGCTCGCTGCTCGACACGAGCGTGCTGCTCTACGGCAGCAACATGAGCAACAGCAACGCGCACGACCACTTCCCGCTGCCGAACCTCGTGCTCGGACACGGCGGCGGTATGAAGGGCAACCGCCACCTGCGCTACCCGGATCACACGCCGCAGACGAACCTGCTCCTCTCGGTGCTGTCGAGGGCCGGCGTGCGGCAGGAGTCGCTCGGCGACAGCACCGGCATCTTCTCGGAGCTGTGATTGCGGGCGCCCCGTGAAGGGGGCGCCCTCCGTTCGTACCCCGGGTTTCCCAGGGCGGGCCTTCACGGCCCGCCTCGGAGCGTTCAAATGACGATGCGGGCGTATTCGACTCTGATCGTGGCGATGGCCCTCAGCGCCGGCCGCGTTCGCTTCATCCTGCTCGACACTCGTTCGATGCGCGACGCAGAGAAGCTGCCGGACGGCGGCACCAGTCTCCTCGGCCGTGAGCAGCGCGATTGGCTGAAGCAGGAGCTTCTCACCTCTGCCCGAAGCCATGCCCTTGTGGTCCTGGTCAGCGGCGTCCCCTGGATTGCACCCGCCGCCGCCGCCGGCGACGACTGGGGTGGCTTCGCCGAAGAGCGCGCCGAAATCGCCGGCTTCATCGCGGACAACGGCATCGATAACCTCCTGCTGCTGGCGGGTGACGCCCACATGCTGGCCATCGACGACGGCTCGAACTCTGACTACTCGGCTCGCGGCGGCGCCGGCTTCCCCGTGATGCAGGCAGGAGCGCTGGACCGGCCGGGGTCGGTCAAGGGAGGCCCGTACAGCGAGGGTACGTACCCCGGCGCCGGCCACTACGGCCTCGTCACCTTCACCGACGACGGCGCCTCGATCAGCGTCCAGCTCAGCGGCCGCAACTGGCTCGGCGAGGAGATCGTCGCTTACGGCTTCACGGTTCCATTGGGCCAGGTTCGTCCGTAATTGGAGTCAGGACCCAACGGCGGCAAGAGCTCGGCGCAAGCGCTCTCGCGCCTCCTGCGCCACGGCTGCCAACTCCGCGTTGCCGGTGAAGCTCATCATCTGGATCGGGTTCAGCGCCGCGACGGTACAGCCGCCGTCTTCCTCTTCGTAGACAATGACATTGCAGGGCAACAGCAGCCCGATATCTAGCTCCGTGGTCAGCGCCCGGTGTGCCAACGGTGGGTTACAGGCGCCGATGATGTCGTAGCGCCGGAAGTCGACGCCCAGCTTCTGCTTCAGCGTTTCTTTCACGTCGATCTCGGTGAGGACGCCGAAGCCCTGGGCTTTGAGCGCCGCCTTGACGTCTTCGAGCGCCTCGTCGTAAGGCTTCGCCGTCTTGACGAACAGCCCGTACTGCTTCTCTTGCATCGTCTTCTCCTTAGGGGGCGTGCAGGCGTTCGTGCACCATACGTCCCACTGACTCAATCGTCTCGATGCCGTACTCCCAGCTCGACTGCTGCCCCGTAAGCACTGCCATGGTGTAAGCCGGCTTGTCGGTGGCAGGGAGGAGCATTCCAGCGCTATTCACCCACCAGCCACAGTCGGCGGGGTACCAGCCGTCCTTGACGCCGACAATCGTCCCGTCAGGTCTTTCGTCCGGAGCCGCCGCAATGACTCCCCATGTCTGCGAGGGATCGACTTGCTGGAGGAGGTCAATCGCAACCCGACGCGTCTCGTCGTCCAAGATCTCGCCCAGGGCGAGCTTCGCGAATAAGAGAGCCATGTCGTGCGCGGACGCGTAGCTGGCGCCCCAGCAGGTCTCCTTGTTAGGATCGACCTCAGTGAGACCTATCGACCTCAGGTAGTCCTCGACGGCCTGGCCCCCACCGATCCGATTCCAGAGGATCGAAGCTGTTTCGTTGTCGCTCACCGTGATCATCGGACGGAGGTAGGAAAGCTCCTCCTCCGTGAGTTGACGGTCCGCTTTTGAAGCCTGATCCATCACCGCCAGCATGATGCCAACCTTGGCGATGCTGGCCATATGAAACTTCTCGTGGCCGTTCCAGGTGTAGACGGCGCCTGATGAAGGTACGGCCACCGCGACGCCTGCCGGCCCTTCTCTGCCTTCCAGGTAGGCAACCGCTTCCGGCGATAGATCCGACAGCGGAAGTTCCTTCAGTTCCGCGGTGCTCGCAGCAGGGGCAGGTGTCGCTATCGCAGCGATAGTGGCCTCTACCCGGGGGTCGGCCTGCGGTTGGCCGGTGGTCTCGGCCCTCGGTTGGTCTCCTCCCGAACAGGCAACAAACGCGAGTGCGATGAGGGTCAAAGGCCACGTGATTCTCAAAGGCGAACATACCTCTTAACCATCTTCAAGAGTCCAGACTAGCTTCGCCGCGTCTGGCTGGGACGTGGCTAAGGTCACTACCTACTGGGGGCCGTTTGGCCTGCCACCTTGGTGCCCTTCGGAAATATTCGCCTTCAGGCCAATCCCGGAGTATCCACACAGGTGCTTGCGCCATGGGGCGCCGGCCGTCAACTCACGGAGTGTAGTCATGCCTACAGCCGCAAGTCCGCGCAAGTCTCTGGGACTCTGGTCCAGCACGGGGCTCGTAGCGGGCAACATGATCGGCTCCGGCATCTTCTTGCTGCCGGCGTCGCTCGCCCTGTACGGGCCCATCAGCCTTGTCGGTTGGGTGATCACCGCCACCGGCGCGCTCTTCCTGGCGCTGGTCTTCGCCAACCTCGGCCGGGCTTACCCGAAGACCGGCGGTCCTTACGAGTACAGCCGTCGCGCCTTTGGCGACTTCATTGGCTTCCAGGTGGCCTGGGGCTACTGGATCGCGGTCTGGGCCGGCAACGCGGCCATCGCGGTCGCTGCCGTCGCCTACGCCGGTGAGTTCTGGCACACCCTGTCCGACGAAGCGATCGTCGGCGCCGCGGCGGCAATCGCCTGTATCTGGAGCCTGACGCTGATCAACCTCGCCGGCGTCAAGCCCGGCGGGCAGGTCTCGCTGCTCACCACCGTCCTCAAGATCATCCCGTTGCTCGCCATCGCGACGGTAGGCCTCTTCTACATCGATGGCGCCAACTTCTCGCCCTTCAACGCCAGTGGCGATGGCTGGTTCAGCGCCGTCCGCGCCGCGGCTCCCCTGACGCTCTGGGCCTTCATCGGCCTCGAATCCGCTACCGTCCCGGCCGAGGACGTCGAGAACCCGTCTCGCATCATCCCGCTCTCGACCATGCTCGGCACCATCGTCACAACCGCTATCTACATCCTCAGTACCGTCGTCGTGTTCGGCGTCATCGCCACGCCCGAGCTGGCTGAATCGACGGCGCCGTTCTCCGACGCCGCGAAATCGATGTGGGGCTCCGAGTTCGGCCGCCTCGTTACGATCGGCGCCGTTATCTCCGCCTACGGCTGTCTCAACGGCTGGATCCTGCTGTCGGCCCAGGTGCCGATGGCCGCCGCCCGCGACGGCCTTTTCCCCTCCGTCTTCTCCCGCCTCAACTCTCGTGGCGCGCCGGTCGTCGGGCTCGTCGTCTCGAGCGCGCTGGCCTCGGGCCTCGTGCTGACCAACTACACCAGCGGCCTCGTGGACGCCTTCACGGAGATCCTGCTGCTCGCCACGCTGACCACGCTCGTCCCTTACGCCTTCTCCTCGATGGCGCAGCTCCTGCTCCTGGTCAGCGACCGCGAGGCCTTCTCCGCGAAGAACTTCGTCCGTGACGCGGTCATCGCCGCGGTCGCCTTCGCCTACACGATGTGGGCCATCGAAGGCGCGGGGCAAGAAGTGGTGTTCAAGGGCTTCCTGCTCATCCTGGCAGGCACGCCGGTCTACGTCGGCATGCGCTGGTACCAGCTGCGCAAGAGCGCCCCGGCCAGCCAGCCGGCCACGGTGCCGATGGGCGGAGCCGGCGTTCTCGCAGCCCGCATCGATGACGAGGTAAGCCGGGGCAGCTAGCCCGGCGTTTCAGGCATGGACAAAGGAGATTCCCCAATGACTTCGACAAACGGTCACCAGGCAAGCCGGCGCCGAGTTCTGATCCTCGGCGCCGGCGGGCGCGACTTCCACAACTTCAACACCGTCTTCCGCAACGATCCCGCTTATGAGGTCGTGGGATTCACGGCCACCCAGATCCCGAATATCGACAACCGCACGTATCCGGTCGAGCTGTCCGGCGCCCTGTACCCGGCCGGCATCCCGATCTGCTCGCAGGACGACCTGGAGGAGCTGATTACTTCCCTGAACGTGGACGAGGCCGTCTTTTCCTACAGCGACATCTCCCACCTCAACCTGATGCACCTCGCATCCAGGGTCGTGGCCACCGGCGCCGACTTCCGCCTGCTCAGCGCCCGCTCGACGATGCTGCAGTCCACTCGTCCCGTGGTTTCGATCTGCGCGGTCCGCACTGGCTGCGGCAAGAGCCCCCTGGCGCGTTTCGTCGCCCGCAACGTCCGCAACCGCGGCCTGCGCGTCGCCGTCATCCGGCACCCGATGCCCTATGGCGACCTCGCAAAGCAGGCCGTACAACGCTTTGCCAGCCTCGAAGACATGGCGCAGGCGGACTGCACGATTGAGGAGCGCGAGGAGTACGAGCCCCACATCGAGGCCGGCGACCTCGTATTCGCGGGCGTCGACTACGAACGCATCCTGCGGCGGGCCGAGTCTGAGGCCGACGTCATCATCTGGGACGGCGGCAACAACGACCTGCCGTTCTTCAAGCCGGACCTCGAGATCGTCCTGGCAGACCCGCACCGTCCCGGCCACGAGACCACCTACTACCCCGGCGAGCCGAACCTGCTGCGCGCCGGCGTCGTGGTCCTTACCAAGGTCGACACCGCGAACATCGAGGATGTCTGGCAGGTGCGCGACAACGTCCACCTCACCAACCCGGACGCCGTCATCATCGAGACGGCGATGCCGCTTACGGTCGCGGACCCGAAGGCGATCCGCGGCAAGCGCGTCCTGGTCATCGAAGATGGCCCCACGCTCTCGCACGGCGGCATGGGCTACGGCGCGGGCTTCCTCGCCGCCAAGCGCTTCGGCGCCGCGGAGCTGATCGACCCCCGTCCCTACGCGGTCGGCAGCATCGGCCCCGTCTACAAAGCCTCCCCCCACATGGGCCCGATTCTGCCCGCGATGGGCTACAGCGAGGCGCAAATGAACGACCTCAGGCAGACGATCGACGCCGTCCCCTGCGACACGGTCGTCGTCGCCAGCCCGGTCGACCTCGGCCGCCTGCTCCACTTCGACAAGCCTTCCGTGCGAGTGCGCTACGAAGTCGAAGAGCTGGGCGAACCGAAGCTGTCCACCGTGCTGCAGGATTTCTTCGCCGGGATCCCCTCCCCGGTCGCGGTGTAGCTCCGGAGCGGACGGGAGCAATGGCAAGATGAGAGTCGTTATGGCCCTCGGCGGCAATGCCCTGTTGCGTCGCGGTGAGCCTCTGACCGAGGAGGTCCAACGCCGCAACGTCAAGGTCGCCGCCGAAGCTGTCGCGCAGGTGGCGGCCTTGCACCAGACCATCGTGACGCACGGCAACGGGCCGCAGGTTGGACTGCTGGCGCTGGCAAGCGAGGCTTACGAGGAAGTCCCGGCCTACGGCCTGGGCGTCCTCGGCGCTGAGAGCCAGGGAATGATCGGCTTCTTGCTGGAACAGGCGTTGCGCAGCCGGCTACCCGAGCGAAGCGTCGCCACGCTGCTCACCTCCGTCCTCGTCGAACCCGACGACCCGGGCCTCGCGCGTCCCACCAAGCCCGTCGGGCCCGTCTATCGAGAGGCGGTGGCCCGCTCGTTAGGCATCCTGCGCGGTTGGACCGTCACCCGCGACGGCGATGGCTACCGGCGCGTGGTCGCTTCGCCGCAGCCGCAGGAGATCCTCGAGCTGCGCGCGATCCGCGCCGTCATCGACGCCGGCGTGCTCTTGATCTGCGCCGGTGGCGGCGGCGTGCCGATGGTCCGCCGGCCGGACGGCGAGCTGATCAGCGTCGACGGCGTCGTGGACAAGGACCTCACGTCCGCGCTGCTGGCCGAGGACCTTAAGGCAGACGTCTTGCTCCTGCTGACGGACGTGAGCAGCGTGGTGCGCGACTGGAACACGCCTCAGGCGCAGCCCATCGGTCAGGCGACCGTCGCAGAATTGCGCGCCCTGCATCTGCCGGAGGGCTCCATGGGCCCCAAGGCGGAAGCCGCCTGCCGTTTCGTGGAGCGCTGCGGCGGACGCGCGGTGATTGGCGCCCTGTCCGACGCCGCGGCGATGCTGGACGGCAGCGCGGGCACGCAGGTGCTCGCCTAGCACATGTTGAGCCGATCGGCTCAACATGTGGCGTCAATCGGCAGATTACCCAGGGGATCTGGTCGGGCTACTCTGTTGCAAAGGAGACCATCATGCGCATCGAACCGGCGGACCTCCAGGCGATTCAGTCCCTGCGCGGCGTCTCGGACGCCCGCGGCATTCTCAGCGTCTACCTGCCCATCGAGCCAGGGCGCGGCATCACTCACGGTCACGCTCCTCAGCTTATGGACCTCCTGAAGCCACTCTCGGAGACCAGCCCCGATCAGATTGCGCGCATCAACGAGGAATCACAGCGCGTGCTGGCTTACCTGCGCGACGAGTTCACGCCGCACGGCGCCATGCTCGCGCTCTTTTCCGGCACTCCGGCGGGTGTCTGGGCCGCGATCGAACTGCAGCTCTCGGTGCCGCCGCTCGCCCGCTTCGGTCCGCAGCCTTACCTGGCGCCGATCGATGCGCTGCTCGAGGACTACCCGCCGGCTGTCGCCGTCCTCGCCGCTCACAACGAAGCACGCATCATCCACCTGAAGCTGGGTGAGTTCGCGGCCAGCAGCCGTCTCACCGGCGACGCGCCGGGACGCCAGCGCCAGGGAGGTTGGTCCGCCTTCAAGTACGAACGCGATCGTCAGGAGCACATTGAGGCGTTCTTCCGGCGAATCGTGGAGACGGTCGCCCAGGTCGTGCGTGACGATCCGTTCGAGTACCTCGCGCTGGGTGGCACCGACGAGACGACCCACGCGCTGGCCTCTGCCCTTACGCCTGCTCTGCAAGACAAGCTCGCCGGGACCTTCCACGCCGAAATGTTCGCCAGCGACGCCGACGTGGTCGACAAGGTTCTACCCCTGATCGACGGAGCGGAGCGCAAGCAAGAACGCGAGCTGGTGCAGTCGCTGATCGATACCGCTCTCGCCGGCGGCCAGGCTGCGCTGGGCGTGGACGAGACGCTGCAGACGCTGCGCGAGGGGCGGGCGCATTCGCTCGTCGTCGGTGCCGGGACCTACAACTCCGCCAACGGCAACCTCGCCGTGCAACTCGCCGAGCAAACAAACGCTCCGGTGGAGGTCGCCCACGACGAGGCGGAGGCGCTGCTCGAGCCCTACGGCGGTCTGGCCGCGAAGCTGCGCTACTGAGGCCGGCGGGCTTCGCGGCGATAGACGAACCAGTAGACGACGCCCACCAGCAGTCCGCCGCCCACCACGTTGCCCAGCGTGACCGGCAGCAGGTTGGCGAAGAGGAAATTCGCGACATCCAGGTCCGTCAGCTGGCCCCCGTCGAAGCCGCCGGCGGCCAGCACGTCGTCGTCCGACTTGAGCAACAGCCCAACCGGAATGAAATACATGTTGGCGACGCTGTGCTCGTAGCCGCTCGCGACGAACGCCGTAATCGGGAAGACGACCGCGATTAGCTTGTCCAGGTTGCTGCGGGCGCTGTAGGTCAGCCACACCGCGAGACAGACCAGGCCGTTGCACAGCACGCCGAGAAAGAAGGCCTCCGTGAAGTCCAGGTTCACCTTCGCGTTGGCGATTCGCAACGCGTTAGCGCCGACCGCGTAGCCCTCGAAGCGCCACTGCCCCGAGAGGATAACAAGCAACACCGTCGCCAGCGCCCCGAGGAGGTTGCCCAGATAGACGATGCCCCACGCGCGCAGCACCAGCGCGGCGCTGATCCGGCGGCCCGCCCAGGCCATCACCATGAGGTTGTTGCCGGTGAACAGCTCTGCCCCCGCGACCACGACCAGGAATAGCCCCAGGCTGAACGCCAGCCCGCCGATTAGCCTCGTGGGGCCGTAGCCGAGGTCCGTTTGCGTGGTGACGGTCGTGAAGAACGCGGCTCCCAGCGCGATGAAGGCGCCGGCCAGCACAGAGAGCGCCACCAGGTTCAGCCAGGGCAGCCTCGCCTTCGCCTCGCCCACTTCCTCTGCTTTCAGTGCCATCTCCCTCGGCAGCAGAGGATCTAGATGCAGGCCTTCCTGGCTGTTCAAAGCAGGTTCAGCCGCCGGGCGGCGGCGCTCAGCTCTTCTCGAAACCGGGGGTGAGCGATCTCAATCAGCGCCTTCGCCCGATCGCGCAGCGTGCGCCCGTGCAGGTCCGCCACGCCGTACTCCGTGATCACCTGGTGCACGTCGCCACGCGTCGTCACCACGCCGGCGCCCGGCCGCAGCTCCGCCACAATGCGCGAAACGTCGCCGCCCTTGGCAGTGGACGGCAGTGCGATGATCGCCTTGCCGCCCCGTGAGCGCGCGGCGCCACGAATGAAGTCCAGCTGCCCGCCGATACCGCTGTACAGCATGTGGCCGATGCTATCGGCGCAAACCTGGCCGGTCAGATCCACCTCGATTGCGGAGTTTATCGATACCATGCGGTCGTTGCGCGCGATCACGAACGGGTCGTTGGTGAAGGTCACCGGGTGCATCTCAATCAGCGGGTTGTCATCCACGAAGTCGTACAGGCGGCGCGAGCCCATGACGAAGGACGAGACCACCTTGCCTTCGTGATAGCTCTTGGCGGAGCTATCGACAACGCCGCTTTCGATCAGATCCAACAGCCCGTCTGAGAACATCTCCGTATGCACCCCCAGGTGCTGATGCCCGGACAGCGACGCGACTACCGCGTTTGGGATCGTCCCGATGCCGGTTTGCAGTGTCGAGCCGTCCTCGATTAGCGACACCACGTATTCCCCGATGCGGCGCGCGACCTCGTCGGGCGGTGGACAGACCACCTCCGTCAGCTCCGCGTCCTCCTCCACCAGGAAGTTGATCTGTGAGACGTGCAGGAAGCCATCGCCCAGGGTGCGCGGCATACGCCGGTTGACCTGCGCGATCACCGTCTTCGCCGCGAGAGACGCCGGCTTGGCGCAGTCCACCGAGATGCCGAGGCTGCAGTAGCCCGCGTTGTCCGGCGGCGAGACCTGGATTAGCGCCACGTCCAGCGGCAGCGTCGTCTCGAACAGGCCCGGCACGTCGGAGAGAAACACCGGCGTGAAGTCGGCGCGGCCCTGGTTCACCGCCTCGCGCAGGTTGCGGCCCACGAACAGGGCGTTGTGCCGGAAGTGCCCCGCCATCTCGGGCCGCGCGTACGGCGCGTCGCCCTCGGTGTGCATGTGGACGATCTCGACGCCGGACAGCTCCTCGTAGCGCGCCACCAGCGCGTCGATCAGCGCCCGCGGGACCGCGCAGCCGCCCTGGACGTACACCCGCTGGCCGGACCGCACCGTGGCCGTCGCCTCGGCGGCGGTAACGCGCCGCGCTTGCTTGCTACTCATACCGGCATCATACGCATCCAATACTCATCGGCGGCTCCAGGCGGCGTAATACCCACCCGCGAGGGGCCGATCGGCCCGCCAGACTTCTGCCTTCCGGCACTCTCAAGCATCGCGGCCGTCGCACAGACTCTAGCTACCGGCAGACCCTGCCGGATGGAGCCGGCAAGGAGACGCAGATGGCTTTCGTGAAACACCCCACTCGCAGCAAGACCGCAGCCGCCCACCGGCAAATGCCGGCCGCCGAGGAGTTCGGTTTGCACGCAGCAATCCTCCTGCTCGCGCTCAGCGCGGTTTTGGTTAAGGTCGCCGGCTGACGCCGGCGTGTGCTGAAAGGCAGTAGCCAAATGACGACACAGACACGCGCGGCGCCCAGGCTCCGCACTCACCTGTTCAAGGCCTGCCAGCGCTGTCATGGGGATCTCGTCCTCGATCGCGAGAGCGAAACCGAGGTCCTTGGCGCGAGCATCGATTACGTCTGTCTGCAGTGCGGCCGCCGCGCTCCGCTGAGCGCTGTAGCTCTTCTGCTGGGCTCAACCTCTGGCCGCGGCGCCATCCAGTCGCGGGCCGCATAGATGACATCGACACTGGACCGCACCGCTTCTGAGACGCCCGCACCGCCCACCGCCGACGCTATGGTGCGTGCCGTCGGCGTCGGCAAGACCTACGACACCGGCCGTCTGCAAATCGCAGCCCTGCGCGGTGTCGACCTGACGATCAACCGCGGCGAGATGGTCGCGATCATGGGGCCATCGGGCTGCGGCAAGACCACGCTGCTCAACTGCCTCTCCGGACTCGACTCGATATCCAGCGGCGACGTCCTCATCGAAGGCGTCTCCCTCAAGACGATGTCCGACCGCCAACGCACCCGCTACCGCGCCCGGCGCATGGGATTCGTGTTCCAGTTCTACAACCTGCTCGCCGTGCTCACCGCCGCCGAAAACGTCGAAATGCCGCTGCTGCTAACGGGCGTCTCCACCGGGGAAGCCCGCCGCAGAGCGCTGGACGTCCTGGGACTGGTGGGCCTGCGCGAGCGCGCCGACAACCGCCCCGGCGAGCTGTCCGGCGGCGAACGCCAGCGCGTCACCATCGCCCGCGCCCTGGTCAATGACCCCGCCATCGTCTGGGCAGACGAACCCACCGGCGACCTCGACAGCACCAACGCTGAGGAGATCATCAACCTCATGTGCCGCCTCAACCAGGAGCGCGCCGTCACCTTCGCGCTTGTCACCCACGACATCTCTATCGGCCGCCGCGCTCATCGCATCGTCCGCATGAAGGACGGCGAGATCGTGGACGAGATCTTCCCTTCCTGAGGAGCCAGCCATGCACGCACGCGTCACGCTTTTCGAAATCGACACCCTGCGTATTGGCCTTGACGAAGCCCTGGAGCTGTTCAAGCAACGCGTCCTGCCGAAGCTCCGGCAGCAGCCCGGCTGCGAAGGCGTCATCGCGCTCGACACGCCGGAGGGCAAAGGCATGCTGATCAGCTTCTGGGACAGCGAGGCCGCCTCGGCGGCGACGATCGAGACCGGCTTCTACGACGAGCAGATCGCCGAGTTCACGATGTTCCTGCGCCAGACCCCCGGCCGCGAGCACTACGAGGTCGTTTACCAGGAGCTCAACTCCGTCTTCCACACGAACACGGCGGCCCGGCCATGAGCGATCTCTTCGGCCTTTATATCGAACATGGGGGACACCGCCAAACCCCCGCTAAAGGCACACAATCAGCCGCGGTCACCGCAGAAGCTGCTATTGCAAGGGCACAGCCGTGAGCGAGCTCTTCGGCCTTTTTATCGAACATGGGGGATACCGCCAAACCCCCGCTGAAGGCACACAATCAGCCGCGGTCACCGCAGAAGCTGCTATTGCAAGGGCACAGCCATGAGCGAGCTCTTCGGTTTGCCCATGTCCACCCTGATGTGGGCGTTCAGCATCGGTCTGGGCCTGGTAGTCGCCTGGTCTCTGTTCCTGGCGCTACGCCAGCCGGTGCTCTTCCGCCTGTCGGCGCGCAACATCCCGCGGCGCTGGGGCCGGTCCCTGTTGATCGTCCTCGGCCTGACGCTGGCCACGACGATCATCACCTCCGCGCTCGCCACCGGTGACACCATCGCGCTCTCCGCGCGCGGCGAGGTGCTCGGCGCCCTCGGCAACATCGACGAGGTCATCTCCTCCACCGAAGAAAGCGACGTGGAGATCACCGGCGAGGCCGTGGCGCTGGCTTACTTCGACGAAGCAGACTTCGAGCCGATTCGTCGCGCCGCCCTCGAATCGCCGCTGGTCGACGCGGTCGCGCCGGCGGTCATCGAAGAGGTCGGCGCTCAGAACCTGACCAGGCGTCAGACTGAGCCGCGCCTCGGCGTCATCGGCGTCGACCACCGCTACATGGACGGCTTCGGCACGATCCGCAACCTGCAAGGTCAGGCCATCGAGCTGTCATCGCTCAAAGCCGGCGAAGTCCTGCTCAACCAGGAGGCATCGGACGAGTTGCAGGCCGTCCGCGGCGACCAGGTCATGCTCTACTCGCCCGGCTCTCAGCTCCTCACAACGGTGCGCGATGTCATCGATTACGACGGCATCGGAACGGCCGGCGCCGGTCTGCTGATCGCGCTGCCGGAGGCGCAGGCCTTGTTCGGCAAGCAGGGTCAGATCAAGCACGTCATCATCTCGAACCGCGGCGACGCCGTTAATGGCGCCCGCCACACGGACGCGGTCATCCAGGCGCTCAACCCCACGCTGGAGCGCCTCGGCCTCGCAGTCGAGCCCACCAAGCGCGACGACCTGAAAGCGGCTGACGAAGCCGGCGCCCTGTTCAGCACCTTCTTCCTCACCTTCGGCAGCTTCTCCATCGCCGCCGGCATTCTGCTGATCTTCCTGCTCTTCGTCATGCTCGCCGGCGAGCGAAAACCGGAGATGGGCATCGCGCGCGCCGTCGGCACCGAGCGCATCCACCTCGTCGAGATGTTCATGTTCGAAGGCATGCTCTACGACGTCGTCGCGGCCGCCGTCGGCGCCCTGGCCGGCATCGGCGTCGCCTACCTGATGGTCTGGGCGCTTTCGGCCGCAATCCAGGACATCGGCAACGTCGACATCGCCTTTTCGATCACGTCGCGCAGCTTGATCACCGCCTACGCCATGGGTGTGGTGCTGACCTTCATCGTCGTCACCATCTCAGCCTGGCGCGTTAGCCTGCTGAACATCGTCACCGCGATTCGTGACCTTCCCGAGCCCTTCAAGGCCGGCGGCGGCCGTGCATCGCTCGTCTGGGGCGCCGTAGCGGTCCTGTTCGGGGCGCTGCTCGTCTGGGCCGGCCTCTCCGCTGAGCAGGCGACGCCCTTCTCGCTGGGCGTTTCGCTGCTCGTCCTCTCAGCGGTCCCGCTCAGCCGCTGGGCCGGCGCGCCGGACCGTCTCGCCTTCACCGTCGCCGGGCTGCTCATTGTGGTCTACTGGCTCCTTCCCTGGCGCTGGGTGGAGGCGGTATCCGGCCAGCTGTCGGCGGACTTCAACATCTGGATCACCGGCGGCCTGATCACCGTGACCGGCGTGACCTGGATCGTCATGTACAACTCGGACATCGTTGTCCGTGTCGCGCTGGCGACGCTGGGACGCATAAGCGGCGTCACGCCCACGCTCAGGACAGCCCTGACCTATCCCCTGACCAATCGCTTCCGCACCGGCGTCACCATGGCAATGTTCACGCTCGTCGTCTTCACGCTGGTCATCGGGGGCACCGTCACCACTGCCTTCACGGAGGCCTTCGACGACGTCAAGTTGTTCGGCGGCGGCTACGACGTCCGCGCCAGCACCGTGCAGCTCAACCCGATCACCGATCTCGAAGCCGCCATCGCCAAGACGTCGGGCCTCGATCGCGATGACTTCGGCGTCATCTCAGGCCAGAGCCTCGCGCCGGTAGAAGCGCGCCAGCTGGACACCGGCAACCTGCCCGGCGACTACCCGCTGCGGGGCCTCAGCGACTCCTTCTTCGACCACAACGCCTACGGCATGGCCGCGATCGCAAACGGCTACGACTCCCCGCGCGCGGTCTGGCAGGCGTTGAAGAACGACCCTTCGCTCGCGGTCGTCGACGGCCTCGCTGCACCCCGTCGCGACAATTTCAACTTCGGCCCCGTCGTGCCGGACTTCAAGCTCGAGGGCTTCTTTGTGGAGGACGGCACCTTCGATCCGATCCCAATCGAGGTACGCGACCCCCTGACCGGGGCCACGCATCGCCTGACCATCATCGGCGTGCTGCCGGACGTGATCCCGGACTACATGATCGGCGTCACCACGTCGCAACGTTTCCTGGACGCTGCCTTCCCCGAGCACGCGCAGCCCATCGCCCACCTGGTAGAGGTCAAGAACCCGGCTGATGCTGCCCGGCTGGCCTCGGAGCTCGAGTCGGCGTTCCTGGCCAACGGCATGGAGGCTGTCGTACTCCAGGAAGAGCTGGATGACCTGGTCGCGGTGAACAAGACGTTCAATTACCTGATCCAGGGCTTCATCGGCCTCGGCCTCGTCGTCGGTGTCGCGGCCCTGGGCGTCGTCAGCGCCCGCAGTGTCGTCGAGCGGCGTCAGGAGATCGGCGTTATGCGCGCCATCGGCTTCGAACAGGGCCGCGTGCAGATCAGCTTCCTGATCGAATCCTCGATGGTCGCGGTTGCCGGCCTCACCGTCGGGACGATCCTCGGCCTGATCCTCTCGTACAACATCATCGACGACTCGCAACGCCAGGCGAGCTGGCAGAACATCAAGTTCGCGGTGCCGTGGCTGAACCTGGCGGTTATCTACACCGTAGTCATGGCCGCGGCCCTGATCACGGCCTTCCTGCCGGCGCGACAGGCCTCCCGCGTCTACCCAGCCCAGGCCCTGCGCTACGAGTAGCCGGTACACGGCTTGTCAGAGGGGGGGTCCCGCGGGATCCCCCTCCTCTTCCCTAATCGTCACCTCACCACAAGATGTAGTGCCCTTGGCGCTTGACACCCTCAACATCTGGTATATGATTCCCCTTGCGTTGGTGTCCTTCCCTCCGGAGGGACCAATAGGGAACCCGGTGCGAATCCGGGACTGCCTACCCCGCAGCGGTAAGCGAGAACGACCTCCACCAACAAGCACTGTCCCTTCGGGGATGGGAAGCGGTGGACAGTAGGGATCGGTCCTTGTGGAAGGGACCGAATGCTCGCGAGTCCGAAGACCTGCCGGCGCCTACCGACGGAGAGACAACCGCCGGTAGCTCGACCCTGGAGGCCTCGGGGAGGGCCGGTCCGGCGGGTTCGAGCGACGCAGGCTTCCGGCCGGGCGCCGCTTTTCTCTTCCGACCACCACCTTCTCCTGTCGCCAATTCTGATTCGAGGAGAAGCATGGTCAGCGAAACCCCCGCCGCTCAGCCCGTTTTCTCGCGAGACGCAGGCTCGGACGCCTCTTACTCGCAGACCTCCATGCGCGTCACCAAGCGCAACGGCGGCACCGAGCAGGTCGACGTCAACAAGATCGTGCGCGCCGTCGGACGCTGCGTCGTCGGCCTCGACGACGTCGACACCATGCGCGTCGCCACTAGGACGATCAGCGGCCTCTACGACGGCGCCACCACGCGCGAGCTTGACCAGCTGTCGATCCAGACGGCTGCATCGCTGATCGTCGAAGAGCCGCAGTACTCGAGGCTCGCCGCGCGCCTGCTCGCCACCTACGTCGATAAGGAGGTGCGCAACCAGGAGATCCACGCCTTCTCGCAGTCGATCGCGACCGGCCAGCGGCTCGGTCTGATCAACGAGCGCGTCGCGGGCTTCGTCGCCGCCAACAGCCGCAAGCTCAACGACGCCATCCACGTCGAGCGCGACCACGAGTTCGAGTACTTCGGCCTGCGCACGCTGTACGACCGATACCTGCTCAAGCATCCCGAGACGCGCCAGGTCATCGAGACGCCACAGCACTTCTGGCTGCGCATCGCCTGCGCCCTCGGCGACGGCATGGCCGGCGTCCTGGAACTGTACGAAGCGTTTTCCAACCTCGAATATGTCCCTAGCTCCCCGACGTTGTTCAACGCCGGCACCGTGCACGAACAGCTCTCCTCCTGCTTCCTGCTCGACTCGCCGCAGGACGAGCTGGCCTCGATCTACTCGCGCTACACCGACATCGCCATGCTTTCGAAGTACTCCGGCGGCATCGGCATTGCCTACCACCGCGTGCGCTCCCGCGGCTCGCTGATCGCCGGCACCAACGGGCACTCCAACGGCATCATCCCCTGGCTGAAGACGCTGGACGCCTCCGTGGCGGCCGTGAACCAGGGCGGCAAGCGCCAGGGCGCCGCCTGCGTCTACCTCGAAACCTGGCACGCCGACATCGAGGAGTTTCTCGAGCTGCGCGACAACACCGGCGACGGAGCCCGGCGCGCCTACAACCTCAACCTCGCGAACTGGGTGCCGGACCTGTTCATGCGCCGCGTCGAGGCCGACGCCGAGTGGTCGCTCTTCGACCCCAAGGCGGCGCCTCATCTGCCCGACCTCTACGGCGGGGACTTCGACCGCGCCTACGAGGAGGCTGAAGCGACAGGCCTCGCTGCCAGGACGCTGCGCGCCCGCGACCTCTACGCGCGCATGATCCGCACCCTGGCCCAGACCGGCAACGGCTGGATGACCTTCAAGGACAAGTGCAACGCCTCCGCCAACCAGACCGCCCTGCCCGGTACCGTCATCCACAGCTCCAACCTCTGCACGGAGATCATCGAGGCAACCAGCGACGGCGAGACGGCGGTTTGCAACCTCGGCTCGATCAACCTGGCGCGCCACACGTTCAAGGACGAGGACGGACAGCCGCACTTCGATTTCGACAAGCTGGCGAGGACCGTCGCGGTCGCCGTCCGCCAGCTCGATCAGGTCATCGACCTCAACTTCTACCCCATCGACCAGGCTCGCGCTTCGAACAACCGCTGGCGGCCCGTCGGGCTCGGCGTCATGGGGCTGCAGGACGTGTTCTATCAGCTGCGCCTGCCCTTCGACGCGCCCCGCGCCCGCGAGCTGTCCGCCCGCATCTCGGAGGAGATCTACTTCCAGGCGTTGACCGCGTCGGCAGACCTGGCGGAGCAGAAAGGCGCGCACGCCGCGTTCCCTGAGACACGCGCCGCGCGCGGCGAGCTGCAGTTCGATGCCTGGGGCGTCACCCCCCGCGACCCGCAGCGCTGGGACCAGCTGCGAGAGCGCATCCGCCGCAGCGGCCTGCGCAACTCGCTGCTCGTCGCTATCGCCCCAACCGCCACCATCGCCTCTATCGCCGGCTGCTCGGAGTGCATCGAACCGCAGGTCAGCAACCTGTTCAAGCGCGAGACGCTCTCCGGCGATTTCCTCCAGGTCAACCGCTACCTGGTCAGCGAGCTGAAGGCCCTCGGCCTGTGGACGGAGGACACCCGCAACCGCCTCAAGCTGGCGGAAGGTTCCGTCCAGGACATGACCGAGCTGCCCGAAGACCTGCGCGCCGTCTATCGCACCGCCTGGGAGCTGCCGATGGCCGGCCTGATCGACATGGCGGCGGACCGCGGCGCCTTCATCGACCAGAGCCAGTCGCTCAACCTGTTCATGGAGAACCCGAACATCGGCGCCCTGTCTTCGATGTACTTCTATGCCTGGAAGAAGGGCCTCAAGACCACTTACTACCTGCGTTCTCGCCCCGCGACGCGCATCGCCAAGGCGACGATCGACGCGCCGGTCGCGCAGAGCCTGCCCGTCGTGTCGCTGCCCGTGGCCGGCCCTGAGTACTCAGATGCCGAGGCCGTCGCCTGCTCGCTCGAGAACCCGGAGACCTGCGAGGCCTGCCAGTGATCGACGACCACTCCCTGCCCGACTTCCTGCGCACCCAGACCGGGGACACATCCCGTCTGCTCGAGCCGGGCCTCAACTTGACGCTGCGGCCGATGCACTACCCCGCCTTCTACGAGATGTACAAGGCCGCGATCAAGAACACCTGGACCGTCGACGAGATCGACTTCTCCACCGACCTCGCAGACCTGCGCTCCAAGATGACGCCGGCGGAGCGTTACCTGATCGGGCGCCTCGTCGCCTTTTTCGCCACCGGCGACTCGATCGTCGCCAACAACCTCGTGCTCAACCTTTACCGTCACATCAACGCGCCGGAGGCGCGTCTCTACCTCTCGCGGCAGCTCTTCGAAGAAGCGCAGCACGTCGACTTCTACCTGACGCTGCTCGACACTTACGTCCCGGACGAAGCAGAGCGACACGCCGCCTTCGAGGCGCTGGAGAACGTCCCGTCGATCCAGCGCAAGGCGGCCTTTTGCATGCGCTGGCTCAACTCCGCTTACGAGCTGGAGAGCACCGAATCCGAGGCTGAACGGCGGCAGTTCCTGCTCAACCTGATCTGCTTCGCCGCCTGCACCGAAGGGCTGTTCTTCTTTGCCGCCTTCGCCTACGTCTACTTCCTGCGCTCGAAGGGGCTGCTGCACGGACTCGCCGCGGGGACGAACTGGGTCTTCCGCGACGAGAGCGCGCACATGGCCTTCGCCTTCGAGGTCGTGAACACGGTGCGCCGCGAGGAGCCCGGCCTGTTCGACGACGAGATGCAGCGCGCCGTCTACGAGATGATGGACGACGCGATCGAGTGCGAGACGCAGTTTGCGGTCGACCTGCTGGAGCAGGGTGTCGCCGGGCTCTCGGTCTCAGACATGCGCCGCTACCTGGAGTACTGCGGCGACCAGCGCCTGGTGATGCTCGGCTTGCCGCAGCGCTACGGCGCCCGCAACCCGTTCCCGTTCATGGACCTGCAGGACGTGCAGGAGCTGGCCAACTTCTTCGAGCGCCGCGTCAGCGCCTACCAGGTCGGCGTCTCCGGCGAGGTCGACCTGGACGCGAGCTTCTAACCGATCTTCGCGTCCGCGGCCAGCGGCATGAAGACGCAGAGGCGTCCCTGCGCGCTGTTACGCGTGATGTGGCCTTTGCCTGTCAGGTCTTCGATCAGCGTCAGGACGCCGGGCTTCACCGTCAGCTTCTGGCCGTCTCCGGTCTCGATTTCGCCCTCGCCGGCGATCGTCGCGATCATCTGGCGGCGCGGCCCCACGTGCCAGTCCACCGCCGTGCTCGGCGCCATCGAGACGATCTGCACGCCGGTGCCGGAGAACAGGCCGGAGCGGCCGCCCGGCAGCTCCACCTTGATGCACTCCATGCTGCTGCTGCCGTCCGGCCTCGTAAAGATGCGCCAAACATCTGCTTGCTCTGCCATCGTCCTCTCCTTGTATTGAAAGCCGGGGGAGACCCCGGACCCCTGCTAAAGGGCGTAATGATGCCTAGCTGTTCGTCGATCTCGGGTCGCGGGGCAGCAATTCGCGCAGCGTACGCAGGTCGGCCTCGGGCCAGTCCTCGTCGCTGTAGTTGAGCCGCGAGCACAGCACGTCATCGAAGCCCAGCTTCGCCAGCTGCGCCAGGCGTTCGCGCGCCTCTTGCGGCGGGCAGTTGAGATGGAAACGCCCGTCCGCGTCGAGCGGCTCGGACGGCGCGCTGAGGTTCACGTTGACGGTCGCCACCAGGGTGCGTCCCGTGCCGCCGGCCTCGCGGTAACGCTGGATCCCTTCGCGCAGCGTGTTCAGGCTGGTGTTGAAGCCGGACGCCATCCAGCCGTCGTACTCCTCGGCGGCGCGCTGCACCCACCGCCCGCTGCCCCAGGCGCCGATGACCAGCGGTGGCCCGCCTTTGACATTGGGCCAGGGGTGGATGCTGATCCCGTCCACCGTCTCGCCGTTGAGCAGGCGCTTGATCTTCGAAGCCCCTTCGCGCAGCAGCTTGAAGCGCTGGCTGAAGTCGACTCCCGACGCCTCGAAGTCCTTCGCCGTCGAGCCGGAGCCCAGGCCGGCGATGAAGCGCCCGCCGCTCACCGCCTGCAACGTCATCAGCCGCTGCGCCAGCTCTACCGGCGGACGCAACGGCAGCTGGATTACCGCCGTCCCCAGCTCGATGCGCGTTGTTCCGGCCGCGGCGACCGTCAGCCACTGCAGCGTGTCGAGGCCGGCGAAGTCGAAGCGCCCCACCGTGTCGCCCATCCAGATGCCGTCGAAACCGATCTCTTCCAGCAGACGCGCGCGGGCCATGATCTCCGGCGCGGCCGGCGCCGAGCCGTCGGCGCGCCGATAAGGCAGGTTGATTCCCAGGCGCACGAGGCGTCCCTTCTAGCACTGAGCCGCGGGCGCGGATTGCCCGGCCCGCGGGCGTTGGTGCCTGAAGTTTAGGTGCTCTCGGGCGCTGCGTCGCGTGCTGCTGCTAGCCTGGGGTGCCTGCGGACCTTCTGCGCGGGCTCCGGGGCGTCCCGGCTTCAACGTCAGTCCGGCAGGACTTGCAGCAGCTTCCAGCTCATGCCGGTGCAGCCCGTGCTGGGCGAATCCCAGCGCGAGTGGCGCGGCAGCTGTGCGGGGACCGGCTTGGGAAAGGTGAAGACTCGGCCGCAGACCATGCATCGAACTCGCATGCGGCGCTCCTTCCTGGCCCGGAAGGATGAGGGCCAACGTGGCGGGGGGTGCAGAATTATCGTCGTCGCGCCGGCAATCCTGAAGGGCTAAACCGGAGTCTGCTCCGACGAAGCGACGTTCGCAAGGACGTCGCCCTTACCTAGCGCGGGGGGAGTATTCAGCGGATGTCGAAGTACTGGATCAGGCCCCGTGCCACCAGTTGCCCCGCCCGGTCTCGCCGTGCAAAAACGACCTCATGTGCGTCGATACCGAGAATCCGGACTCGGACGTACTCGCGCCAGAAGTCCGGTGAGGTCAACAGCGAGTCGTTACTGGGAAGCGAAGGGGTGAGGACTCTACCGTTGTCGGTTAGTTGTTGCCCTCGTTCGCCCACGACACTGAGCACGATGAACGCCGGGGCTCTTCCGAGCACGTAATCGGCGGCATACTTCTTGTGTCCGATGGGCGCACGGTCGTCGATCAAACCGTGGTGCGCGACGTAGCGATCAGTAAGCCCAACCATGTCGATGCCCGGGAGCTTCGCATAGTAAGGCAGCACACCCGCCGCGCTGTAAGCAATGGCATCGGTAGGTTCCAGATTCTCATGAAACCAGCGTCCCAAGTTGACTCTGCCCGAGTTGATCTCCGCGAGTTCTCCCATCCCCGTGACACCGCCGCGGATCCAGGACGGCAAGCTCAAGACAATAACCACCAAACTTACCATCAGGCAACCCAGGCTGAAACGAAGCAGCCGGGATTCGCGAAGCAGGGCAGCCAGGCTCTCCTGTACCAGAATCGCACTGGGCGCAACCAGCGGGATCAGGAATCGGTAGGCGGGCAGCGCGTCGCCCCCGACCCAGACCACGTACAGCAGCCAGACGATAACCTCGGCGAGGAGCAGGCGCACCTCGGGACGTCGCCACAGACCAGACGCCGTGCCCAGGGTGACGAGCGCGAAGGCGGCGACTCCCCCGGCCAGGGAGCCGAGGTAGATATACTTGGCGCCCTGGAATAGCTGGTGTATTGAGAGTGTGTCCTTCGCGTAGAAGGTATTCGGCATCAAGTCGCCGAAGTAGCTCCAGCGCCACAGCCAATACACCGCCACCGGCAACAAGAAGACACCGATCAGAATCAGGGGCTTCGACCATTCCCGCCCCTTCAGCTCGAAGATCGTCATCACGAGATACACACAGAACCAGATGGCAGCATCCGGATGGGTGAGCGTGGCGCCTACGAAGACAAGGCCGGTTGCGGCCAACGTTCGAGGCGACCGCGGTGACCACAGCGTGCAACCCACCATGAGCAGGAGGCTTAAGGTGACTGTCTCCAGGCCACCCTGAGCCCAATACGCGATTGGGCCAGAGACCGCCACCAGGCCAGGGGCGAACCATAGCCAGCCCGGAGCTACACTGTGCCGCCAGCACCACCACCAGACTGCGAGTACAAGACCCACTCCCGAAAGCACGCCCAAAAGCTGCGAAGTTGCGACAGGCTCGATCCCGGCCTTGACGCCTGCGGCGAGGATCAGTACCCAGAGGAAGTTCGTATAACCCTCGACACGGGCGCCATCGAAGAACGTTAGCCCTTGGCCGCCCGCCAATCGTTCGGCATAGATATACGAGATGTACGCGTCGTCGACAGCTACGCCGAAGCCTCGTACGGAAACAACGGCGGCGCTGAGCAGAAACAGCGCCGGAGCGCAGACCAGCCAGACCAGGCGGCCATCGAGGCCAGGCTCGGTTGCCAATGAGAGTTTGACGTGGGCGCTTGGGGACTGCATGACGAAAGCTGATTGCCTCTTGATCGTATCGGCCTCTCTCTATTTTCCATAGAGTCGAGTAAGACTAAATTGGGGAGACATCTGATTTCGGGCGCGCGC
>DATDOP010000093.1:0-7465 GCA_035293185.1 Dehalococcoidia bacterium
AGCGTCTGTCTACGGCCTGTTGCCTTGCGCGCTAAAATCGTCTACAGGCCGCTGGTAGATCGCGAGCAGAAAGCATGGCGACTCTCAACCGCACCTGGATCGGCATGTTCGATCAGCCCAATTTCGGCGAGTATCCCGTCATGCTCACCGTCCGCGACCGTATCAGGGTCGATTACCCTTCGCTCTACTGCGGCGGCTTCCTCACCGTCGAGAAGATCGATGGTGGCGTCGCCTACCTGAGGGAGAACATCACCTACGGGCGCTACAGCTGCCTGGACGGCGTCCAAATCCAGCTCTCCAGCGCGGCCGGCCTCCTGCGCTTCGCCGTCGTGCTGCCGGATGGCTCCCCTGGTGGCGAAGGCACCCTCTCCCCGGTACCGTCCAAGACCTAGCAACCGCCGCCTTTCCCGCCGGGAGCGCTTGAGCTTCCAGCCCCGGGAACCCTTCACCCCGATTCATGTCTGCCCCGCTCCTCCAGAACATTCCGTCCACAAAGGCTTGACACGCCTCACGCCATCACATAAATTGCCGTTTATATTAATGGAGGTTGATGTGCAGGAGCCCGTAGAACCCGCCGCCCGCCTGCTCGCCATCCTCGCCGATCCGAACCGGCTGCACATCCTTCGGGTCCTCACGGAGGACTGCCAGCACGTGACGGACATCGTCAGCGCCACCGGCCTGCCCCAGCCCCTCGTCTCGCACCACCTGCGGGTGCTCAAAAACCACGGCCTGGCCAAGTCGGAGCGGCAGGGCTCCTACACCACCTACTGCCTCAGCCGGGAGGTGCGGCGGGCCGTCATCCGCATCGCGGAGCAGGCCCAACGCCTCGCCTCCCTCCAGGACGGGGCGCCGAACTAGGAATCGCGGTGCCCAGGGGCCCGGACGCACGCTCATTCTCCCCCGCCTCTTGAGAGGGAGGCCATGATCTGACAAAGTGGTTAGCACCCCGCTGACACGGTTCCCTTTAGACCCGGCGCCGGCGCGCCTCAGAAAGGACTGTTCTCCAATGCCAGGACAAGACGTACTCGTCTCCACGGACTGGGTTGCCCAGCACGGCAACGACTCCGCCATCAAGCTCGTCGAGGTCGACGTCGACACCAACGCCTACGACGAAGGCCACATCGCCGGCGCCGTCGGCTTCAACTGGACCAGCCAGCTCCAGGATCAAGTCCGCCGCGACGTCATCACCCGGCCCGGCCTCGAAGCCCTGCTCAGCGACGCCGGCATCGGCAACGCCGACACGATCGTCCTCTACGGCGACAACAACAACTGGTTCGCCGCCTACGCCTACTGGGTGCTCGAGATGTACGGCCACCCGAACCTCAAGCTCATGGACGGCGGCCGCAAGAAGTGGCTGGACGAAGGCAAGCCCGTCACCAAAGACGCCCCCAAGGTCAGCAAGACCGCCTACAAGGCCTCGGAGCCCAACCTCAACCTGCGCGCCCGGCAGCGTCAGGTCGAAGACACGCTGGGCAAGGTCGCCCTCGTCGACGTCCGCTCGAACGCCGAGTTCACCGGCGAGATCCTCGCCCCGCCCGGGCTGCTGGAGACCGCCCAGCGCGGCGGCCACATCCCCGGCGCCGCCAACATCCCCTGGGGCCAGGCCGTCAAGGAAGACGGCACCTTCAAGTCCGTCGATGACCTCAAGGCCCTGTACGGCGGCAAGGGCGTCACCCCCGACAAGGACGTCATCGCCTACTGCCGCATCGGCGAGCGCTCTTCGCACACCTGGTTCGTCCTCAAGCACCTCCTCGACTACGGCAACGTCAAGAACTACGACGGCTCCTGGACAGAGTGGGGCAGCATGGTCGGCGTCCCCGTCGAGAAGCCCTGACGACGGTGTCAGGCAACCAGGCGACGCCCTGCGCACTACGCATCCCCTCTCCCTCGAGGGAGAGGGTTCGGGTGAGGGGGTGCCCCCTTCACTCTCTAGACGGAGCCTCCAATGCCTGACACCGATGACTACGAGACCGTCCACCGGGTCGCCCTGCGACGAGCCCTCGTCGCGGGCGACCCCTCCCTCCTTCACCTCCACTTCGCCGCCGCCGTCCTCGACCGCTACCGCGAAGGCGCCGGCTTCTCCGTGATCCGCACCGACACCGTCGGCCGCGTGCGCAAGCAGGGCGGCTGGTCGCTCGATTTCGGCATCGCCCCGCAGGAGGATGCCATCCACGTCCAGGCCACCGGCCTCCTGCTCCTCCCCGAATCGGAACGCGAGCACTGGGCCGCGCACGGCATCACCCTGCCCGCCAGCCGCATGTTCCTCGCCATGCGCCTCACCCCCGGCTCCTGCTTCGACGACGGCGAGGTCCGCACCTGGTAGCCGCGCCTCTCTAGCCCTTCGCAAGACCCGATGGCGCCTCCGCCAAACGGCGCGTCTTCTGCGGTCGCCACGCCTGCCGCGCGTTGCGTTGCGTCGCTTACCCCGCCCTCTGAAAACCGCCCTCGCTTCAGAGCGTGAACGCGAGGTAGACGAGCAGCAGGAGCGATACGAGCAAGACCTGCCCGGCGATGACGAGCGCGCTGACGCCGAGGACGGTCCCGACGCGCCGGTTGCCTGTGGCGGCGCCTAGGAGGGCCACAGGGGCGTGGCTTAACGCCGGGACGAACACGAGCCAGCTAAGGTCGGGCCACTCGCGTTCGGGGCAGGGGGACCCCGGCGCCCGCAGCTCCGGGCGGCACGGCTCGCCGAACAGCGTGGTGCCCAGGTCGCCGCTCCCGGAGGTCAGCAACGCGAGCAGGCCAAGACCTGCAGCGATGGCGAACAGCGCGAGGCGCGTCGACCCCGCCAGCGGCGCCTCGGGACGCGAGACGCCGCCGATGGCGAACGCGGCGCCGATGCCCAGCGGCACGAGCATGGCGGCGAAGGGATGCAGGGTCGCGAGGCCGAAGCTGAACACGCCTGAGACGAAGAGCAGCGGCAGCGCGAGGTAGAGCAACCCCGGCGTGAGCACGAGCGCCCCGAACAGCGGCCCGAGGTGTCTGCGGCCGAGAGGCCACGCGAGTTTCACCCAGAGAGCATCGTGGGCGAAGGGGCGCGTGTAAAGCGGGGGCGTAGGGCGTCGAGAGCAAGGTCTGGTGTCGCGCGCTCGTCTCTAGGGTGGGACGGACCCCGGAAGGGCGGTCTGACGATGATCGGACGAATCGATGACCTGGACGTGCTGCGGCCTCACCTGAGGGTCGTTGGCGGGTCGGAGTTCGAGCCGCCACCGCAGGCGCGGCTCGTCACGATCTCGCCGTCACAGCTGGAGCAGGTGCGCGCGGTCTGCGACGAGGCGCTGGCGCAAAACGTGGCCTGCTTCGAGGACGCGACGCCGGCCTACGCCGTGGCGCTGGCGGGGGAGCTGGGCCTGGCGACGGAATCGGTGGAGACGGTCCTGCTCGGGGCTGTCCTGCGCGACGTGGGCAAGCTGCGCGTCTCGCGCCGCGTGCTGTTCGGGCTGCGGCCGATGACGCAGTACCAGCTCAACTACGTGCGCATGCACGCGGAGTACTCGGCGCAGATCTGCGGGTCGCTGGAGCTGCCGCCGGCGGTGGCCGAGGTGGTGAGGACGCACCACGAGCGCTGGGACGGCTCCGGCTACGTGAACGGGCTGAAGGGCGTCGAGGTGTCGCTGGAGGGACGCATCGTCGCGCTGGTCGACGCGTACGACTCCCTGACGCGGCAGCGGCTGGGCAAGAAGGGCATGTCGCCGTCGAAGGCGCTGCAAGAGCTGCACCAGGGCGCCTGGCGCCTGTACGACCCGCACCTCGTAGACGCCTGGGAGGCCGTCGTGGGGCCGGGGAAGACGGGGGCGAGGGCGTAGGGAGCGTAGGGAGTCTTATGAAACCCGCGTCTGCGAGTAACACTGGTGAGGTAAATTCGTTGAAGTTTGACGGAGGGTCACCCCAATGCCAGACTTCACGATATTCCGCCTGCACGATCATGCTGCCGATTTCGACAGTTTCGTCGATCTCGGGGACAAACCAGATCTGATTCAGTTAGGGCCTGTTGACCGTGACACGTTCACGGCAAAGCTCTATGTTACGGAACCTCATCCTCACGAACCCGCCTGGACAGCCTTTCTCAAGAGTGGGTTCCAGAATGCTGCTGGCTGGTGGCAATCTTCGTCTGTCAGCGCGCTGCTCATCGTGCATGCCGTGAAAGAGGGTACGGCGTCCAACTTCGCACTTGCATTCGGCCCAGCTGGACGGCATTTGCTCAAGGAGAACTGCTACAGGAGACGGTATGGCCTAATAACAGCACTAAACATAATCAGTGATAGCGATTTGCCACCCAGACTCCGCGCCCTTGATACCGCGAGACATAGCGACAGGATTCTCAGGTCGAGGCTTCAAACAACCGGCCCTTCAGGGGTCGAGGCCTTTGAATTGGATCTTCTCCGCGACCTGGTTCGCCATGCTACAGGGGAGGCTGTGGATACCAAGCGATGGGGTTTGCGCGTGGGTGGGTCTGATGCACTCCGTGTAGCGAAGGACCTCGACTTCGACGATCTAGGAGCGTTCTGCTTGGACGTCGATACGGTTTTCAGCAAGACCACTTACAAGGCCAGATTCGATTGGATCGACCACGTGACGCCTATCGAGGACGATACGACGGTTACAGCCCTCGAGAAGACACTCGTCAGTGTTCTCAAGGAAGGTGGGCAGGAACTGAAGTTACTTCAGATGGCGCCCCCAGAGGTTGTTGATTGGGATCGTCTGCAGAAGTTCACATACCACTCGGAGAGCCGAGCAAAGGTGAGGCGACCGGATGTATCGCTAGACCACTATTTGAAGACTCTGTCGGATACAGACCTGTCGGAGTTGGATGCCGAGTTCCTGCATAGGAGACACATTAAGGGATTCGATTCCGAGGACAACGAGATAGCAAAGTGGTCTGTTTGGCGCTGTTTGACAGGAGAGATCGAACATGAGAAATCAACCTACGTTCTCGATGATGGCTCCTTCTACCAAGTTGAGAAGAACTTCCTAGCCAAACTTAACTCGGACATTGCCCAACATGAACGGGAGGGTGCCCTCCTTCCGCCGGCCAAGCTTGGTCAGTGGGAGGCGGACTACAACAAGGAGGTGGCGGACAAGGACAAGAGCTTTCTCTGTCTGGACGCGAAAGAAGTCCCATTTGAAGGAGCCCGAGGCGGTATCGAGCTCTGCGATCTGCTGACCCGGCAGAAACAACTAATACACGTAAAGAGGTACACGAGTTCTGCAACGCTCAGTCATCTGTTCAACCAAGCACGAACATCGGCCGAACTCCTAACCAACGGTGCCTTTCGCGGGGCCGCGAAGAAGCACATCGCTGAAAGGGATCCTGAAGGTCACTTCGCCGTCTTCGAGCCCGAGACAATCGATCCACGAGAATTCGAAGTAGTCATCGCAATAGTCAAGCGTTGGGATGGCTTGAACTTGGCGGCTCTGCCGTTCTTCGCAAAGATGAATTTTCGACGAGTCCTCACCGACATATCAGGTCGTTTGTTCCGGGTAAGCATCGTGCCAGTCTCAATTGAGTAGGTCCGCGATTGCTTCGCTTCGCGCTGGCCGGGCTCTGGCTCGCGATGGTGCCAGGTGGGTCTCGACGGCGCTGAGGCGCTATTCGGGGCGTTTGGGCGTGGGCTTGCTCAGGTCTGATTCGGCACCGAGGTTGAAGGGGATGTAGCAGCGGTGGCCGGGCTATGCCGGGATCGTTATCTTGCTGACGCTTTCGATGGCATCCGCGTCTTCAGGAATCGGTTTGCCGTCCTCTGTAAGCGCCTCGATCATGAGTTCGATGGCTTCTCTGGTCATCTCCAATGCTTCCTCGACCGTCTCGCCCTGGGAGCCGACGCCTGGCAAGGAAGGGACGTCGGTCCAGTAACCTCCCTCTTCGGCTCTGTAGACGATGACGGTGTATGTCCTCATAGGTATGACACCCCGGCTGCGCATCGCTATTGCGCTGCTCCGCCTCTAGTTTAGAGAAGGAAGCGGGGGGACACCCCTCGCACTCCCCGTCAAGGGGCTCCGCCCCCTGTACCCCCGGTTTCGCGCTTCGGGCCACGTTTCCCCAACTCTGGCTCCGCCCCTAAGTTCCGCGGCACGTAATAACGGTGCCCGGCAAGGCGCTCGGGCAGATACGTCTGCTCCGGGGCCACGCCGCCCTCGTAATCGTGCGCGTACTGGTAGCCCTTGCCGTAGCCCAGGCCGCGCATCAGGCCGGTGACGGCGTTGCGCAGGTGCATCGGCACGGGGTCGTTGCGCGTGCGCTCCACGTCGGCCAGGGCGCGGGCGTACGCAGCGCCGACGCTGTTGCTCTTCGGGGCCAGCGCGAGATACAGCGCGGTCTCCGCCAGCGCGAAGAAGCCCTCCGGCATGCCGACGAAGTGTACGGCCTGCTGACAGGCGGTCGCGACGCTCAGCGCCTGGGGGTCGGCGAGCCCGACGTCCTCGGAGGCGAGGATCACCATGCGGCGGACGATGAACAGCGGGTCTTCGCCGGCCTCCACCATGCGCGCCAGCCAGTACAGCGCGGCGTCGGGGTCGGAGCCGCGCAGCGACTTGATGAAGGCGCTGACGGTGTCGTAATGGGCGTCGCCCTGGCGGTCGTAGAGGTAGGTGCGGTGCTGCAGCGCCTCTTCGATGACCTCGCGGCTGATCAGGCGCACCGGGATCTCGGCGCCGGCCAGCTCGTCAGACGCCGGGGCGACGGACATCGCCGCGGCTTCGAGCGCGTTGAGGGCGATGCGGGCGTCGCCGCCGACCGAGGCCGCGAGGCCGTCCACCGCGTCGTCCGTGAGCTTGACGTTGAGGCCGCCGAGGCCCCGGTCGGGGTCGGCGATGGCGCGGCGGATCAGCTCGGTGAGCTGCGCTTCGTCCAGGGCCTTGAGGGTGAAGACGCGGGCGCGCGAGAGCAGCGGGCCGATGACCTCGAACGATGGGTTTTCGGTGGTCGCGCCGATTAGAGTAATCGTGCCGTCTTCGACGTAGGGCAGGACGGCGTCTTGCTGGGCCTTGTTGAAGCGGTGGATCTCATCGATGAACAGGATCGTGCGCTGCCCGGCGTGGCCGCGGATCTCGGAGTGCTGGCCCGGTACGGGGTGCGGCGGCTCGCGGTGAGCGGTGGCGGTGCTGCGCTCGCGGGCCTCGGCAACCACGCGCCGCAGGTCGGCGACGCCGGCCGAGACGGCAGAGAGGGCGACGAAGTGGGCGTGCGACTGGGAAGCGATGATCCGCGCCAGCGTCGTCTTGCCGGAGCCCGGCGGCCCCCACAGGATGATCGACGGCAGCATGCCGGACTCGACCAGCCGCCGCAGCAGCTTGCCGGGCCCGATGATGTGCTCCTGCCCGACGTAGTCGTCGAGGCTGCGCGGACGCATGCGCGCGGCCAGCGGAGCGCTGGAGCCAACTTCGTCGAGCAGGGCGTCCTCGGAGGCGAAGAGCTCCCGCTGCGGCGGATTGCTACCAGCGGAGCGAGATGTTTGAGGCATGATCT
>DATDOP010000094.1:0-3686 GCA_035293185.1 Dehalococcoidia bacterium
CCGATTTCGTAGATGCCGTCGCTGCGCCAGCCGTAGGCGTCCAGGAAGTGGCGCAGCTCCGCGAGGAACGCCCGGCCTTCGCTGAAGTTCTCCAACGCCGCCATCATGTCCGTCGGGTTGCCGCCCTCGAAGACCCTGCTCAACGTCGAGCTCGTCTTGACGATGCGGCTCAGCCGCCACAGGCCCTTGCTCGTCTCCACCGACTTCGTGGCGTAGCCCTGCATCAGCTGCCAGGCCTCGTTGTTGTCGTCCGGCTGCACTTCCGCGTTGTAGAACTCCACCAGCGCCGTCGCCGGCACCAGGCTGAGGTTGATCCAGCCGTGGATCTCCCAGTAGAACACCAGGTTCGCCAGCTGCGTCTCCAGCTCCTGTGCCAGTTGCGCGTCCGTCATCGACCCGTAGTCGTCGGTCCGTGCTTTGGCCAGGATCGGCTGCAGCGCCGGCTCCCACTCGTTGACCCAGCGTTCGCCCGTGCGCGCCGCCAGCCGGTCCAGCTCCGCCACGTAGCGCGCGACGTCGGCCTCGCCCTTGTGCGCGTAGCCTTCCTCCGGCGCGAACGTGGCGTAGAAGTAGTAGTTCACGGTGCGGCACTTCAGCGCCAGCGGCGACCCGAATTCGTGCTGCGCCTTGGTGAACCCCTCGCCCATCGCCATGACCACCGTATCGCCCGCCAGCGGCGTCAACGGCCGCGGCGCGTGGATCTTGTCCCAGTCCCAAGCCCCTTCAATCTCATCCGGCCCCGGAAACCCCTCATACCTCGAAGTCATAGCCAATCTCCCCGAGCGCCCGGATTTACCTCAATCGCCCACAACGCCTGCCGCGCCCCTTTAGCGGGGGCATGGGGGCAGAGCCCCATCTTCAATACCGGTCCCCCATTTTCAATGCCGCAACGTATCAACAACCGCACAGACTCGCAAGCGCCGCAATTGTCGCGCGCCAAAACATCCGCTAGGATATGCGCGTCTTCGACCCGGCTTCCCTCTCGTCCCTGGTCCCTACTTGCTTGTTGCCTGTTGCTTGTTGCTTGTTGCTGCTTCCTTGTTTCCGGTCCCACCGGGGAGGTTTAGTTATGAAACGCATCGTCATCTGCTGTGACGGCACCTGGAACAGCCCGGACAAGAGCCGTCAGACCAACGTCGCCAAGCTCCACAAAGCCGTGGCCGCCGTCGCCGCCGACGGCGTCAAGCAGGTGCCCTGGTACGACCCAGGCGTCGGCAACGAAGGCTCGATCATCGACCGCCTGCGCGGCGCTGCCTTCGGCGATGGTCTCGCCAAGAACGTTCGCGACGCCTACGCGGCGATCGCCGCCAATTACCAGCCCGGCGATCAACTCTACCTCTTCGGCTTCAGCCGCGGCGCTTACACGGCGCGCAGCACCCTGGGCATGGTGCGCAAGTGCGGCGTCCTGCGCCCGGATCTGCTCAAAGACAAGCTGCCGGAGGCCTGGGCTTTCTACAAGAACGGCCTGCACCCGAGGAAGTCCCGGGAAGCCCAGGACTTCCGGCGCGATAACTCGGTTCGCGTCGCCGAACCCAACCAGGCAGAGGACGACTTCATACCGCGGGCGAAGCTGATCGGCGTCTGGGACACCGTTGGCTCGCTCGGCGTCCCCATCGGGCGCTTTCAGAAGAAGTACCAGTTTCACGACGTCGCCCTGACCAGCTGGGTCGAAAACGGCTTTCAGGCCCTCGCTATCGACGAGCGGCGCCAGGACTACGCGCCCACGCTCTGGGAGCAAAACCCCAAGCCCGAACCCGGGTTCCAGCAGCGCATGGAGCAGGTCTGGTTTGCCGGCGTCCACAGCGACGTCGGTGGCGGCGCCGCCGCCGAAGGCCGGGACGACCAGTCAGATCGCGCCCTGCGCTGGATCATCGACCGCGCCCGCGAAACCGGCCTCGAATTCGATCAAGCCCTGCTCGACAGCACCGTCTCCAAACGCGACGACGGCGACCTGCACCTCGATCCGGGCCCGCTCTTCCGCCTGATCAGCGTCGTCCGCCCACCGATCACGCGCAAAATCGGCGTAGGCGTCCCCGCCGACCGGTCGGAATACGGCGGCAACGCGCCCTCCTTTGAATCCGTCGACCCCGCGGTGCTCAAACGCCAGGACACCGGCCGTTACGACGCCCCCAACGTGGCTGCTTTCTGGGACGCCAACCCCGCGGCCAAAGCAGAAGCCCGCCGGCAATACCCTGCCCCGTAACCCAAGGCGCCCGCCGGCAAACAGCCCCTACCGGCTCGCACACGCCCAGCTCATCGTCCCACAGCCCCTCTGCCCGCAGGGAGGAGGGGCGCGCGGCAGCGGGAGTGAGGTAACCCAACCGCCACCCACCTCCCGCGAGGTGTTCCCTATGTTCCTTCTGTTCCCCTATGTTCCCTCTCGGCTCACAGCCCGTTCTGCTCCACAACCTCCCGCGACACCACCACCCGCCCGTTGTGCCGCATCGGGTCCCTGCAGATGAACGCCACCGCCTTCGCCGTCGTCTCCATCGGCTCCGCCGTCGACATGTCGATCCCCGGGACCGAACGCCGCGCCAGCCGCTCCGTCAGCGTGAACCCCGGCCACACCGACACCACCGCCACGTTCTTCTCCCCCAGCTCCTCCGCGATGCCGGTGCTCAGCCGGTCCAGCGCCGCCTTGCTGATCCCGTACTCCGGCCCCCGCTGAAATCGCGGCCGGTTCGGCGGCAGCTCGTCCGGCGGCGGCGGGTTGCGCGCCGCGCCGGACGAAATGTTGACGATCGCCCCGCCGCCCTGCGCGACCATCCCCGGCGCCACCAGCTGTGTCATCACGAACGGCGCCCGCACGTTGGCTGCAAACGACTTCTCCAGCCCCGCGACGTCCGCCTCCAGGATCGGCGAGCCCGCCATGAACGCCGCGTTGTTGATCAGGATGTCGATACGCCCGAACTCCCGCAGCGCCTCCTCGACGGCGTGGCGCATGTCGGCGTCTTCGAAGACGTCCATCTTCACCGCCAGCGCCCGGCGTCCCAGCGCCCTGATCGCGTCCGCCGTCTCGCCAATCGACCCCGGATACTCGTCGGTCGATTCCAAGCTGCGCGCGCAGACCACGATGTCAGCGCCGTCCCGCGCCAGCTGCAGCGCCGTCGCCTTGCCGATACCGCGCGAGCTGCCGGTAATCAGCGCAACTTTGCCTTCAAGAGGTAGAGGCACGTATCTCTCCATTCCAGTCTTCCCGGCCCCGCAGACATCAGGCTCGCTACGACTCTCAGCGGGAGTAGGCGTCTTTGCTCCCATGCCCGTATGCCCGTATGCCCGTATGCCCGTATGCCCTAACACCAGGCCCCGTCTCCAACGCTATCATTCCCTAAGCGATGTCAGAGTCAGAAGCACCCACCATCTACGAGCTCGCCGGCGGCCGCGAGGCCTTCGAGCGCCTCGTCGACGCCTTCTACGCCGCCGTCGAGCACGACGCGCTGCTACGGCCCCTCTACCCGCAGTCCCTCGACGAACCGAAAGAGCACCTGGCGCTGTTCCTGACCCAGTTCTTCGGCGGGCCGGACCTGTACTCGCAGCAACGCGGGCATCCCCGCCTGCGCGCCCGTCACCTGCCCTTTCGCATCGGCCGCGCCGAACGCGACGCCTGGGTGATGCACATGCTCGCCGCCCTCGACAAGTCCGGCATCCCGGAGCCCGCCAACACCCAGATGCGTGACTACTTCCAG